>JBFLZU010000020.1 GCA_040756155.1 Nitrospirota bacterium
ACTTTCCATCCGTTCTGGTACTGCGAGGCTTTCGATAATACCATCGTGGTCGTGGGGAAAAGAGAGAGAAACCAATCTTGCCTATTTCCCGGGCGCCCAGATAGGAATGATTTTGCCTGAGGTGTAATAAAGGGATAGGATTCAAGGGGTTAAGGGGTCAAGTGAATTCGTAATGAGTAATGCGTGATGCGTTATGTGTATTACTTTTTTACTCCCTACGCTTTACGCATAACGGATTACGGTCTTTTTGAACTCTCGAATCCTTGAGCCCTTGAACCCTTTTGGAGAAGGACTAAATAAGACAAAAAATGGAGGTAGATGAAGATGGGCAGGAAAGCAAAGGTTGAAAGAAAGACCAGAGAGACAGAGATACGAATAGAGATAGAACTTGATGGTAAGGGTGATTACCGCATAGATACTACTATACCTTTCCTTGACCACATGCTCGCATTATTTGCAAAACATGGATTATTTGATTTAAAAATCAGGGCAAGGGGAGACACAGAGGTGGATTATCACCATACAGTGGAAGATATTGGTATCACGCTCGGTAATGTTGTTAAAAAGGCACTTGGAGACATGAGGGGCATCAGGAGATATGGAGTGGCTACTGTTCCAATGGATGAAACACTAACAGAGGTTTCTATAGATATAAGTGCAAGACCATATCTCATATATAATGTAGCGCTGCCAAAGAGATACAAACTGAGGGATTTTGACCCAGCACTTATAGAGGATTTCTTCAGGGCATTTGCCAATCATTGTGGAGTTAACCTCCATATAAACCTCCGTTATGGGAAAGATATACATCATATCATTGAATCAATCTTCAAGGCATTTGGCAGGGCACTTGATGAGGCGATAGGTATTGATCCGAGGATTAAGGGGATTCAGTCAACAAAGGGAAGGATATGATCGCTATTATAGACTACGGTATGGGTAATCTTAGGAGTGTCCAGAAGGCTTTTGAGAAGATTGGATATGATGCGGTTGTCACAGAAAATCCGAGTCGTATAGTAGATGCAGATAAGGTTGTTCTACCGGGTGTCGGTGCATTCTGCGATTGTATGAGAAATCTTGAAGATGCGAATCTGGTGGAGGCAGTTCTTAAAAGTATCGAGAGTGGTAAGCCATTTCTCGGTATATGTCTCGGGCTACAACTTCTCTTTACCGAAAGCGAGGAATTTGGGGTTTACAGGGGACTCGATGTAATAAAGGGTAAGGTTGTGAGATTTCCTCCTGACATGACTGAACCATTACCATCTTTACCATCAGGACTCTCAATTAATCCAGTCAGGCTCAAGGTTCCACATATGGGCTGGAACAGGATTGAAAAAGTTAAGGATGTTCCTATACTTACCGATGTTCCTGACGGTAGTTATGTCTATTTTGTTCACTCGTATTATGTAGTACCTGATGAGAGAGATGTTATTGCAACTACCACGGGCTACGGTGTCAGATTTATTTCAATGATATGGAAAGACAATATCTATGCTACACAATTTCACCCTGAAAAAAGTCAGGAAGTAGGTCTCAAGATATTAAAGAGATTTGGAGAACTTAAATGATTGAAATATCAATGCTACTATAACAAGGACAACTGAAACTGACATAAATGCCTGACTGTAACCAGAGTATGTAGCAATAATGCCTGAAAACAGAGGTCCTGTGGTGTGTCCTATGTCCATGATAGAGCCAAGCACTCCCATTGCAGAGCCACGATTCTCACGCCTGCTGAGATCGGCAACTAATGCAGATGTTGCAGATGTCACAATCGAGAGGCTTAATCCAAATAATATACTCAAAGCAAGTAAAGGTATGGATGACCTAAAAAGTGGAAAACTACCGATGCAGACTGCGCCAATTATAGCACCCACAAAAATCTGTGGTTTTCTTCCATGTCTATCAGAAAATCTTCCCATCATTGGTTTTGTTAATGCCAGCGTGATGACCTGTGCAGACAGAAAAACTCCAATCTCATAGGCACTGAGACCTACTCTTATCGAATAAAGAGGCAGGAATGTCTCAAAAGTGCCATAAGCAAACAGTATTGCAGCTTCAACAGCGCTTGTTAGAAGTATACCTTTGTTCGATATTACTGTCCTGAACCCTTTTACTGTCTCAACCCATCTCTGCTTTTTATATTCTGTCTCCTTGAGTGCTGGTATCTTTAGAGTCAGAGCAAGGGCAACCATGCCAGCCATACCACAGAGCATATACACAGATTTATAGCTTATTTCAGGGTTAAAGGCTAAAAAACCTATAATACTTCCACCAGCTATAGGTGCCATGAATCTTCCGATGAGGGTAGAAGAAGAAAACCAGCCCATCTTTTCACCTCTTTCTTTATCAAAGAGGTCTGAGATCGTAGCCATAGCCACAGGGATAAATATGGCAGTGGCAAAACCATGATAAAATCTTATTATTGCAAGTTGCCATAGATTGGTTACCATAAGATAAAGAAAGGGTGCTGTTGAGAATACAAAAACAGAGAAAAGGAGCATCCTTTTTCTTCCAAATCTGTCCGAAAGTATTCCAGCAGGTATACTAACAATGACACCAGTAAAAGCAGATATAGAAGCAATTACACCCACACCTGATGGGTCTGCACCAAGAAAGGCTGAAAAGAGAGGAAGCACAGGGCTTTTTGATATTGTTGAGCTGAATATGGCAAAAAGCCCTGTGCTGCAGAGGAGTATGAAGGGACTGAATTTCATTCTTGCCTTAAAATACTTTTTCGTCATTCCCACGAAAGTGGGAATCCAGTAAAAGTTTATCAAATACTGGATTCCTGCTTCTGCAGGAATGACAATTAATAGTGAACCTCAAAATTGTTTCATTAATCCCTGAATTTCTCTGTGATAACCAATGTACCTATTCAGCGTCTTTTCGTTTTTCCCATACCTCGGATAGTTTCTTAGTATTTCCACAAAACGTTCTTCCGCTTCAAGTTCAGATTTAACAGGTATAATCCCATCCATGATTATATCCACAAGTCTGCCTGCATAAATCACTATCCTTTCTTCGAGGTTTTTGAGGGAATAATCTTTTACTGGCAATCCAAGTTCATTTGCTTCCTCTTCTGTAAGGCCACCCCTTATATGTTTCTCCATTATATCTGTTATTGACTTAGGTAACCCTAAGTCTCTTCCAATTTCAGCACCGATTTTGCCGTGCTCAATCTCATGAGTCTTTGTCTTACCGAGGTCATGGAATAAGGCGCCTCTACCAACAAGTTCCATGTCAACATTAGCGCCAGTCCTCCGGGCAATCTCTAATGCCTTTTCTGCTACCTTGACACAGTGTTTTATATCATCTTCTGATACGCCTGCTTTTCTGAGCAAATCAACATCTGTATCTTGAATCTTATAGCTCATAGCTCCCTCCATCTTTAGGAGATAGTGAGATTGCTTCGTCGCTTCGCTCCTCGCAATGACAAATAAGAGGAATCATATTGAATATGGTTAAACTTAACCTTTTCTGTCAAGGAAAATTATTTAACCAGTTTGCAATATAATTTGATTGTATGTTATATTTTGTTTGGTTATGATTCATACTTCAGGCATAATGCGATGATAATCATTCCTGCAATAGACCTTAAGGATGGCAAATGTGTCCGTCTCCTGCAGGGAAAGATGGAGGAATCGACCATCTATTCTGATAATCCTTCAGAGATCGCAAAGGGATGGCAGGATGCTGGTGCAGAACTCATCCATGTGGTTGACCTCGATGGGGCTTTTGCAGGTGAGATGAAAAATCTTGAGTCAATTATCTCCATAAGGCAATCTGTAAACATACCGATAGAGGTAGGTGGAGGAATAAGAGATACCACAACAGTCAATAGACTTTTCTCCTTAAGGATAGACAGGGTGGTACTCGGTACAATAGCCATTGAAAGTCCTGAATTTCTTAGCGAACTGTGTGGTAGGTTTCCAGGAAGGATTCTTGTCGGGATTGATGCAAGGGATGGGTGGGTAGCGATAAAAGGTTGGTCAGAGACAACTAAAAAAAAGGCAACAGACCTTGCAAGAGAAATCGAATCCTGCGGGGTGGCGGCGATTATTTATACAGATATTAAACGTGATGGCATGCTCTCAGGACCTAACATCAAGGCAATCAGAGAAATGGCAGAGAGTGTAAACATACCTGTTATAGCCTCTGGAGGAGTGTCAGATATAAATGATATAAAGAGGTTAATGCAACTCCCGATTGAAGGGGTAGTCGTTGGCAAGGCGATATATTCAGGATCGCTGGATCTGAGAGAAGCAATTGAACTTACAAAATCTTTTCAATCTCACTCTTAATCCAATCAGAGCCTTTTTCTTTTCCCTCTTTATAAATTCTAATTATCCTTTCTGCAGATCCTTTTGCCTTATTATATCCAAGTATCCTTGCAACCTCAATATGTCTCCAATCACCACTCTTGCGAAACTCTAAATAGGAATCTAATATCTCTGGAAATAACAATCGTCTCAGGTCTTTCAACTGGGATACATAAAATCCAAGAGAGCCCTTTTTATGATTTGAGACGATGTGATCAAGCATACCGTTGTCTGTTGTATCAGCAAGGATATCCTTTACTCCCCTTACGAGATGTCCGGCCTTTCCCTCTGAACAGCATGTAATTAATTCATTCCATTCAAAACCGAAAGATGCCCGCTCAATCCATTCACCAATTTCATGGTGAATGTAAGACTCTGCTTCTTCATTAAGGAGGTTTTCCATCGTTTCTTCTATCTCTGATGGAGGCATCTTTCTTCTCGCCACATCCAATCCGTATGAGTCGAAGGCAAAAGAAAGGGCATTCTCATCTTTTACACTTCTGGCATTTACTTCCTCAAGTCTATCCCACAACCAGTATCGAATTGGCTCTTTCCTGCAGATAATATTATCCGTCTGGAGTTGCGCTGGAAAAGTCAATAGATCTCTTGCGAGTTCTTCATTTAATATGTAAATATTGACCCCTGATGTTTTAAGGACTTCCTGCCTCTTTTTTTCGATTTTACCCAGAAAAAAGGTTGGCTTTGTACCGACATACCCGGCACCGTATAAAAGATTCACTGGGGTCAGATGAACATTTATTTCCTCTATGTTGAAGGGAGAGAAATCCCTTCCTTCAATAGTTATGTTTCTAAATTCATGCAGGGCGAGAAGGTCCCATCTATTTTCCTTTTCACCTATCCATGCCATCACATCAGAATGGTTTACGCTCTCCCATGGTTTCAATTTCCTTTCCCATCTATACATGTCCCTCAGTTTTAACAGCAGGGTGCAAAGGGAATAGGTTCCCCACGATCTTGCATCCGCAATCTCACAGTTTTCTCTGACCTGCTTTGCTATGGATTCTATGTCAATCATGAGATAGTGGCTTAACAGTTTTGTATGCATTATATCACAGAATCAGTGTAACTTGATTGTTAATAGACATCCATTTTTTTATTGCATTTTATAATAGGTTTGTGATATGTATGAAGTGGCTTTGCCAAATAGAACCAGAAGGCTATCCATCTCCACCAACATAGAGAAGGGGGAAATGTTTTACTTAAAGATCTCGGTATTCTGCGTTGTAATCGTCTTTTGTTTTATCTTTATTGAGCATGTCGATATATCATCAGCCCAGTCACCACATGTGCTTCAGGGAATAAATGATTTTCAGGGGGGACGCTATGAAAAGGCACTCCAGAGTTTTGTTGAAGCGTATAAGCAGGAGCCAAAAAACCCTCTGACTTCGTATTATCTTGGAATGATACATAAAAATATGCAGAATTTCAAAGAAGCCGTCAGGTATCTAAAGATCGCCTTAGACCTTGACCCCAAATTAACTGACCTTTACTATGAGATAGGCGACTCTCTTTTTCAGTTAGGAGAGTTGAAGGAAGCAGACAGATATCTCAGTGAGGCAGAAAGATTCAATGTCAGGCCAGCGAATACCACTATGATGAGAGGGCTTGTCTTTATGAGACTTGGAAAGACCAAAGAGGCGATAAAATACCTAAATAAAGCGAAAGAACTTGAGAAATCTATTGCCCAGATGGTGGACTATCAAATAGCAAACTTATATATGAAAGACAACGATACAACAAAGGCAAAGGAGTATTTTAAGGCGGTTGTAATGGCTGACCCAAAATCAGATCTTGCGGAGATAGCAAAACGATATATAGACGATACTGGGTTAGAACCAAAGGAGAAGAAGGTTAGTATTACTGAAGGAAGAAGTTTAAGATACACCGATAATGTCTTGAAAAAAACTGCAGTTATGTCAGTAGCAGAGAGGGTTAACCTTTCTGTGAATTTCTTTGAAAAAGGGCTTGCAGAGTTTAAGGCTGAAAATTACGAAGAAGCACTCGTGTTCTTTGAAAAGGCATATAAAGAAAGACCAATGGACCCACGGATAACATTTTATCTCGGACTCACCCATAAAGAAATGCAGAATTATCCTGAGGCAGTTAGATTTTTTAAAGAGACACTTAGTCTTGACCCAAAGGCAGTAGATGTAAAATTCTTCTTAGCAGATACGCTTTTTAGCATACTTAAGTATGAAGAGGCATTAAGTATTATTGAAACAGCTATAAAAGAGGGCGTTAGACCTGCAGAGTCCAATTATCTGAAAGGGCTGATACTACTAAAATTAAATAAAAACATGGAAGCGGTTGAGGCGTTTAAAAAGGCGAAAGAACTGGATACTTCGCTGACACAACAGGCAGACTTCCAGATTGCTACTGCTTATACTCTGGAAAAGGAGTTTAAAAAGGCAAAGAAGATGTTCAAGGGATTGATAACAATAGACCCAACCTCTGACTGGGCATTATTTTCAAAAGATTATCTTGAGGCACTGGAGAAGATTCCACCACCTTATAGACTTATCTTAGGGATTGGTCTTCAGTATGATGATAATGTCTTGGTCAATCCGTTAGATGAAGCCCTTGTTGATATAACTAAGCAGGAGGACTTGAAAAGGATATACTCTTTGTTTGGAGAATATACCCTTTATTCAAAAGGGCGATGGAATATAAAGACATCCTACTCCCTTGGTATCAACCAGCACAAAGATCGTGATTATCCGAAAAAAACAGCAGGGGAAAAGATTTTCAGTTAGGATACAGTAAGCCAGACATTTTCTATAATGCCATCTTATAATACAGAAAAGAGTATTACGAGTCTTTTGCTTTCATATAATTACCTTGCAATTGACTACATAAGATATAAGCAGGCATTCACCATCAATCCATCATTTACATTTCTCATTAAGGGTAACCATCTGGGACAGGCACTTCTTAAATACAAAAGAGAAGAATTCGATCGTGCATTTAGCGGGAGAAAATTTGGCTCGTATCCAAGTCAGGCAGAGGACAGGGATGCACATTACTCCTCCGTAGGGCTCGGTTATCTTTATACCTTCTCAAAGGGAGACGGACTTTTTAATGCAAGATTAGAAGGTGACGTCAATGATACTGATGGAATTAACTGGGATTACACAGGGGTGAAGACATCTGCAGGGCTTCTGTATCCATTTTTTAATAATAAATTTAAGGTAAACATCTTCTCAGAGATGCATAATCAAAACTTCTCTAAAATGCACACTATTTACAGAAAGAAAAGGCGTGATGATACTTACACTATACAAACATCCTTAACCTATAGTATTATTAAACCAATGGATATAAGTATCGGGTATACCCATATAAAAAATGATTCCAACATAACCATCTATGAGTATAAGAGAAATCTTTATACCTCAAACCTTGAATACAGGTTTTAAATGAGGTGAGACATGTTAAAGGTAGAAATTAGAAGTCAGAAGTCAGCGATCAATAACGGAGTAGTATCCCCTGTTTTAAAAATTCGTTACTTGCTACCACTTGTCGTCTTTATACTGATCAGTTTTCTTGTTCCCTCCATAGCCTTTTCACAGGTGGCAGGAAGGATAACAAAGATAGAAGGAAGGGTGGATATCCTGAGGGCAGGGGTCGCTGTTGCCGTGCCCGCAAAAGTGGGTGACACTGTCAATGTGGGAGACATACTGAGGACAAAGAGCGATGGTAAGGCAGAGATAACATTTATTGATAACAGTGTGACGACTGTTGGACCAAAATCAAGGCTTGGTATAGACGAATATCTTTTTAAGCCTGAAGAAGAAAAGAGGGCAGCATCCTTAAAGCTTTACAGAGGAAGGACAGGCTTTACCGTTCCACGTCCTGTATATCCAGCAGAAGGTAGCAAATTTGAGATGAAGACAAAAACAGCTGTTGCAGGGGTAAGAGGAACAGAAGGAATTTTATTTACTGATGGTGTAGAACGGGTATATGTAAAAGATGGCGTAATAGAGTTTGCCAATCCCCTTGGGACTGTAATTGTCTCTAAAGGTGAGGTAGGCGAGATATTTCACGGCAGGGCACCTGTGGAGAGACCATATAGTGAGCGCGAATACAGACAGCAGGAACGACAGGTATCGCCAGCACCACCTGGAAGAGCGGAAGCCCCTCCTCCCGAAGTACAACCTCCAGCTCCCCCTGCGGCACCACCACCTGTACAACCTACGGTTATAACACTGCCTCCGCCAGGACCTGATGTTAGAGCTCTTACAGTAAATAAGAAATTTAGTGTATCAGCCAGTATGCGGGATGGAGGGATATTATGGTATAACAGCTCTGAGGGGGACGGTACTGCAGCGGTTGTTCAAAGTGGTGGTTCTATATCAGGTACTTTTAACCAGACAATCCTTGAGGGTGGATATTATAGCTTAAACATGAGCGGCTCTTATGCATGGGACTCATCTCGATCTGTGGCCCCAGAAAATGCATCCAACGATGACTGGTCCTATTTCTTGTATTCAGGTAGCACATCGGTAGGACCAATTTATGGTGCCAGTGCTGCAAACATATCGCTCTCGGGTAAAAGCTGGGATGGCGGAAATATAGGCTGGATAGAAGATGGTTCAAAGAAATACTATTATATTGGTGAACTTTCAGGCAGTTACTCAGATATATTTTACAATAACGGCAGCGGGTCACGATCAGGTTACAGTGGCACATTCTCTACAAACGCAGCCGGGCTTTTCTGGGACGGCTCAAAAGCCTTCTGGGAGCAATTTAGCAAGATAATCCCGACCATTCCTGGTGCAAAGTCTGACTTCTTTGTGCCCATAACTGAAACAGCTTTAAGGACATTTGATGTATCAATTAGTTCTGGACAGTATCTGGAACTCAAAGAAATAAGTACTGCTGTAGGAAGTGTATCAATTACATCAGGAACTGCAGGGAAAGGTATAGAAATTTCACCTGGAAGTGGGCTTTTTGATGTCAATGTTAATGGGAGTTGGAGTATTACTACAGAAGGGAAAACGATTCAGAACTTGACTAATTTTGATGGTAGTATAGGCGGTTCAACGTCAATTGGAACAAGCTTTACTATGGCTGTTGATGGCGGTATAAAGGCACTCAATAGCACTACTGCTATAGTGGGTGCAGATGTTAGAAAATCTGGTGACACTGATGCAGCAGGTGGAATGATCGGCAAGATGACAGGTAGTACATCAGGGACATTCGAGAGTAAGGCGATCGGCGAGATTAAATCTGGATTTATGCTTCCATAACTACCCAATCCATCAATTTATGGATTTAATTTTACCCCGCACCATGCCAGAATGCCCTGCTTGTGCAGTCCCCACAGCCCGCGTGACGGGGTGCAGGGTTTACTTTTCCTCGAGGCGGACAACCTTTTCTTCTTCAACTTCTATAATCATTGATTCAGAACCAGGCTCAAGGGATTTAACCTCGTATATCTCCACTGGTTTCTCTTTACCCTTTACCATCACCTTTTCAAGTCCCTTTATGGATATACAATCGAGGCTACCTGCTATTACCAGGTCTCTTATCTTATTCAGGGTAAATTCTGTTATCAGGATATGGGTATTATATTTCCTTGTAAGTGATTCTACCCTTGAGCCTAAATTTACATGGTCTCCAATTACTGTGTAATCCATTTTTTCTCCTTCTGCACCGATGTTTCCAACAAGCACTTCACCTGTATTTATCCCTATTCCAGCATCAAGGAGAGGTTTGTCTTCTGAGTGCCATTTTTGCTGGAGTTCTTCGAGTCTTTTAACCATATCAAGGGCACATCTTACAGCAAGCTCTGCATGGTTTTCCTGTCTCATAGGTGCGCCCCAGAAGGCAAGGATGGCATCTCCAATGAATTTATCAAGTGTTCCCTCCAACCTGAAAATCACCTTTGTCATTGCCCCTAAATACTCATTGAGTATAGCGACAACCTCCTCGG
>JBFLZU010000021.1 GCA_040756155.1 Nitrospirota bacterium
ATGTTGATGACCACGCATCTGTCTGAGACATCTGTCTCAGGGAGGCCCTGCGGGCATCCGAGCTACATAAGAAGGGAAAAAGTATTGCGGCGATAAGAAAGGCTATAGACAAAGAATTCGGGAAATAGCCTGACCATCACTGTCCTTGACTTTCCCTCAGATTTTTGTAAAATATAGATGTGACTGTAAAAAGAGATATTATAAAGGCTGTATTTCCTGCTGCAGGTCTGGGGACAAGATTTCTGCCTGCGACAAAGGCATCTCCAAAAGAGATGCTCCCCCTTGTTGATAAACCTATGATTCAGTATGTTGTTGAAGAGGCAGTCGCTGCTGGGATCAAAGAGATAATTATTATCACCGGCAGACATAAAAGGGCAATAGAGGATCACTTTGATTTAGCTTTTGAATTGGAAGAAACGCTTAAGAAAAAGGGGGAAACTGAGCTTCTGGATGAGATAAAAAGGATTGCAAATATGGTAACAATCTGTTACATCAGACAGAAGGAGCAGAGGGGGCTCGGACATGCAATATTGTGTGCCCGGCATCTTGTGGACAATGGTCCGTTTGCGGTGATGCTTGGAGACGATGTAATAGATTCCAGTCAACCTGCCATAAAACAGATCATTGAGATATACAAAAGATTTAACGCCTCTGTGATAGCTATAGAAAAGGTTGATAAGAAAGAGGTACATCGCTATGGAATAATAGATGCAAAACCAGTTGGAAACGGTGTTTACAGGATAATTGACCTTGTGGAGAAGCCAAAACCAAAGGATGCCCCTTCAAATCTTGCAATAATAGGGAGATACATACTTACTCCTGAAATTTTTGAAATGATTGAAAAGACCGAACCAGGGAAACACAGAGAGATACAACTAACAGATGCACTCAGGATGCTTGCACGGAAGAGGCCAATCTATGCTTGTGAATTTAAAGGAAAGAGGTATGATGCAGGAGATAAGCTTGGTTTCCTGCAGGCTACAGTAGAATTAGCACTGAAGAATAAAGAACTTGGCAGTGCATTCAGGAATTATCTGAAGGCATTAAGATTATAATGGGAGAGATTGGAGTGACAAATTTCGTAGAACGTGAAGAACAACTCCAGGATATACCGACAAGACTGCCTTTATTGCCTGTAAGGGATGTTGTGATCTTCCCTTATATGATTATTCCACTATTTGTTGGAAGAGAGATGTCGATAAGGGCGATTGATGAAGCGCTTTCTGGGAATCGCATGATACTGATGTCATCGCAAAGGGATCTGAATGTAGAGAATCCAGGTCCTGGCGAGCTTTATAAGATAGGCACTGTTGGAGTTATAATGCGCATGCTTAAACTCCCTGACGGAAGAATAAAGATACTCGTTCAGGGGTTAGCAAAGGCACGGATAGTTAATTTTGTCCAGAAAGAACCTTTCTACATGGTCGAGATTGAAAAGATTACAGACCCGAAGATTGTCGAATATACGGTCGAGATGGAGGCATTGATGAGAACGGTAAAGGAGCAAATGGATAAGATTGTTTCCATGGGAAAGGCGATCTTACCTGACATTCTCGTTGTAATTGAAAATCTTGAAGACCCTGGCAGACTTGCCGAGCTTATTGCCTCCAACCTTGGTCTTAAGGTTGAAATAGCACAGGAGGTTCTTGAGATCATAGACCCTGTTGGAAGGCTTAAGAAAATAAATGAGATACTGAACAAGGAGGTAGAACTCCTTACCGTTCAACAAAAGATACAGGCTGAAGCCCGTGGAGAGATAGATAAGACACAGCGGGAATACTATCTCAGGGAACAGCTAAAGGCAATACAGAAAGAACTCGGTGAGATGGATGAGCGTGCGGAAGAGATGCAAGAATTCAGAAAGAAGATAGAAGAGGTTAAGATGCCAGAGAAGGTGATGAAAGAGGCGGAAAAACAGGTAAAAAGACTTGAAAGAATGCATCCTGATTCCGCTGAAGCTGCAACAGTAAGGACATATATAGAGTGGCTCACTGAACTTCCATGGAGTAAAAGCACAGAAGACAATCTTGATATTAAATCAGCAAAGAAGGTCCTCGACGAGGATCACTATGATCTTGAAAAAATAAAAGAACGGATACTTGAATATCTCAGTGTAAGAAAACTTAAAGAAAAGATGAAGGGTCCTATTCTCTGTTTTATAGGTCCTCCTGGCGTTGGAAAGACATCACTGGGCAAATCCATTGCAAGGGCACTTGGTAGAGAGTTTGTAAGGATGTCACTCGGGGGCATAAGGGATGAGGCGGAGATAAGGGGACACAGAAGGACATATGTTGGTGCACTCCCAGGAAGAATCATACAGGGCATCAAGCAGGCAGGTTCAAACAACCCTGTCTTCATGCTTGACGAAGTTGATAAGATAGGACTCGATTTCCGTGGAGACCCTGCGTCAGCACTTCTTGAGGTATTAGACCCCGAGCAGAACTTTTCATTTACAGATCACTATCTTGGTGTTCCTTTCGATCTTTCTAATGTTATGTTTATCACAACAGGTAACCTCATTGACCCCATTCCCTCTCCGCTGAGAGACAGGATGGAGATACTTACACTTTCAGGCTATACACAGGAAGAGAAGCTGGGCATTGCAAAGGAATATCTGATACCAAAGCAGTTAAAGGAACATGGGCTGACCGATGACCATATCAGGTTTACCGATGAGTCAGTGCTTCATATAATCTCGCATTATACAAGGGAAGCCGGTGTCCGGAATCTCGAAAGGGAGATAGCGAATGTCTGCCGGAAGGTCGCAAGAAAGATTGCAGAAGGAAAAGAAGGTCCTTTCAAGATAATGCCCAAGAATCTGCATAGATATCTTGGTGTGCCAAAATACCTTCCTGAAGAAGAAAGGGAAAAGGATGAGATTGGAGTTGCAACCGGTCTTGCATGGACTGAGACAGGTGGAGACATTATATATATAGAGGCTACAACTATGAAAGGCAAAGGTTCCCTCACCCTGACGGGCCATCTCGGTGATGTAATGAAAGAGTCTGCGCAGGCTGCCCTTAGCTATATACGCTCACGTTCAGCAAGACTCGGAATAAAGGATGATATATTCTCTAAAAGTGATATACATGTCCATGTCCCTGCAGGTGCTATTCCAAAAGATGGACCATCAGCAGGTATAACAATGGCTACTTCACTTGCATCTGTATTCACACATCGATCCGTAAAGAAAGATATTGCAATGACAGGAGAGGTTACTCTCAGGGGAAGGGTTCTACCGATTGGGGGGCTCAAAGAAAAGGCACTTGCAGCAAAGAGGGCTGGAATAAATAAGGTCATAATACCAAAGCGTAACAAGAAAGACCTCGAAGAAATCCCGAAGGATATTCGCAAAGATATGGAGTTTATATTTGCAGAAACAATGGATGATGTTCTCGCTGTCGCCCTTAGGGATGAAACTCTTAAAAACAGAAAGGTATAATCAGGATTAAGGATTAAGGGGTAAGGGATAAGTTTGAGAATCCGATGAGTCTGGATGAAATAGGCGAATTCGGGATTATCCAACGGATAAGGAAGAGGTTTCAGACATACAGTAAATCTACCATACTCGGTATTGGTGATGATTCAGCGGTTTTGAGAGCGAGGAAAGGTAGTATGCTGCTTTTAACCTCTGATATGTTCATAGAAGGCATCCACTTTGAACCTTCCCTTTATCCAGAGAATGCCTATTATTATATCGGATATAAGGCTATCGCATCAAGTGTAAGTGATATTGCAGCAATGGGGGGTATTCCCTTGCACTCAGCCGTCTCCGTAGCAGTTCCTATTAAGTTCTCATTGAGTGATATTGACCATCTAATCGATGGGATGGAATATGGTTGTAAGGATTTTAGAGTTGAGATTGCAGGG
Organism: Nitrospirota bacterium; assembly: GCA_040756155.1. Lineage (NCBI taxonomy): Bacteria > Pseudomonadati > Nitrospirota > Nitrospirota bacterium. The sequence continues at coordinate 3,871 of JBFLZU010000021.1, forward strand.
GGAGACACAGCAAGGTCACCTGCAGGGGTAGTGATAAACGTCTGTATCACAGGTGAGATAGAAGATAGCCTGTATATCAAAAGATCGGGTGCCAGTGTGAGCGATGTGATCTTTGTAACAGGTACACTTGGCGATTCAGCGATGGGACTGGAGATACTAAAAAAGAGGGTCAAGGGTCAAGGGGTAAGGGGTAAGGGTGAGGAGTTTTTGATAAGAAGGCATCTGATGCCTCAGCCGAGAATCAAGGAAGGGAGGACGATAGCACTTAACCGTCTGGCAACATCCATGATAGACATCAGCGATGGACTTTCCTCTGATCTATGGC
>JBFLZU010000022.1 GCA_040756155.1 Nitrospirota bacterium
TTCGATGTAGCACTTGGAGCCCTTGTAGGTATATTTGTAGGTTATGTTATAACAACTGCTTACGATATATTGAAGAAAAGCAGAGAAAAGACAGATATTCAAAACCAAACAGAAACCAAAGAACAGGGTAAAGATGGAGAACAGAAGGTATAAATTTTTATTTATTCTGATTATGTTAGCGGTCACCCTGCTACGCATACTTTACATAAAATACGGTCCACTTGACCTCTCAACCGAAGAAGCACAGTACTGGGAATGGTCAAGGAGGCTTGACCTCAGTTATTACAGCAAGGGTCCTATGGTTGCGTATATCATTTACATTCTCACAAAGATCGGTGGAAACACAGAACTTGCTGTGAGAACAGGTGCTGTGGTCATTTCTATCCTGATATCTATCCTGTTATATATATTCACAAAGGATATATTCAAAAGCGAGAGGGCAGCTTTTTTTGCAGGGGTTGTGCCACAGGTTACACCGCTATTTGCAGCGGGCTCAATCCTTATGACTATAGACCCTCCATTTATACTCTTCTGGGGTCTTTCAATATATTTTTTAAGAAAAGCGGTTACGGAGAGGGAAAATATATTCTGGTATCTTACCGGTATTGCAATTGGTTTCGGTCTTCTCTCAAAATATACGATGGCAATGTTTTATCCTTTAGTTTTTTTATTCCTTCTTCTTTCAAAAAAAGACAGGCATTGGCTTATCCGAAAAGAACCATATTTAGCCTTCATAATCAGCATCATCATATTCAGTCCTGTCATCATCTGGAATATCCAGCATGACTGGGTCACAGTGAAGCATGTAATAGGACAGGCGAATGTACCTGCAGGATTTCGCGCCTCCTCAAAGTGGTTTATAGAATTTATTGTCTCACAGGTAGGTATCATTACACCCCTGGTCTTTGCAGGAATTCTCTATGCGATGATTAAAAGCGGACAACTCGCATTGAAGAACCCCAGAGACCATCTGTTACTCTTTCTTACATCTGCACCTGTAATAATCTTCTTTGCCCTTAAGAGTCTTCAGGGAAAGGTTCAGGCAAACTGGCCTGCCCATGCTTATTTTACTGCCTTTGTCTCTGTATCAGGAATATTTGAAGGTCTATATCTAAAAAAACGTGGTATCAGGATATTTGTTATCTCTGCAATCTTTATCGGAATTATCCTTACTGGATTTGCACATTACCCTCAGATCTCAAGCCTTTTCGGTATAGAATTAAAGCCAAAGATGAATCCAACAAATCGGCTCATTGGATGGGAAGAAGTCGGACATAGAACAGGCACTATCTATAGAGAGATGAGTGAACGGAACCATACATTTATATTCAGTGATAGTTATCATGTTGCAGGTGAACTTGCTTTCTATGTCCCGGAGAATCCAGTAACCTATAATGTCAACCTCGGTAGAAGGATGAACCAGTACGACCTGTGGGAAGGGTTTAACAACTTCATCAAGAGTGATGCAATCTTTGTAAAGATGGGTGGTGATGATTTCCCTGATGCCCTAAAAGTTGCATTCTCCAGATACGAAAAAGAACCGTTCTATATCTATAGAAGTGGAAAGCAGGTAAGGGAATTCTCTATATTCAGGTGCTATGATTTTAAGGGGTTAAAGATTCCGATCGAAAAGTTGAAATATTAAAAATTTCTTGCAAGAAAGGAATTATTGCATTATAGTTAGCATAGAGGAAATATAGTGGGTGATCAAAGGATATACCTCAGACTTGGAGACAGCGTGCAACACCTGAGATACCCCGAATGGGGTATAGGGAGGGTAGTTGAGGAAAGACACTCTACACTTTCAGGTGGTTTCTGTTTTGTAAGGGTAGTTTTTCAGGATGGTATCGAACGGTCATTCATAAATGACCTTGACAACAATAACTGCTGTTATTATGCTGGGGTAAGGCTTAATGGTTACATCACGCTGTAATTCTTCTTTATAAATGTAATCTCTTCATTCCTGCTTGTTAGGACACCATCCAACCGTCCTTCTAAAAGCCTTTTCTGTATCTCTTTGTATACTGGTCCAGGCTTGATTCCAAGTTTTTCAATATCCTTTCCTGTCAGAGATATCTTAACCTTCCTTAATTCTGTTAGATAGATAGATATATACCGTTTTGAATGTTCATCCTTAGCCTTTGCCATCATAAAAAGAAGAATCTCAAGGGAGAGCAAATTCAATAGTTCATATATTCTACTTGGTTTAAGTCTTTTATTCTTTGAAAGTTCGTTAAGTATCAATAAATATTGTTTTCTTCCATAATATACTTTTTCTTTTATACTGTCAGGCACACTCAAACGGTTGCAGAGTTCTATTACCTCTCTATCAGTAAGACCATCGATTAACCCCATAAAGTATATGAGCCACTTTTCAAGCGGAGATTCGAGATAAAGAAGCTTATACCACGAGAGCGTCTCATTTATAGATTCAAAGAGTCTGTGGAGTTCCCTCGTAAACCTGAGTGAGAGATGTATAAATTGTAACAGATTGAAATCATCCATCTTTTTTACTGCCTTAAGTGGCTCGACCTCAGAGAAAATCAACACAAGTTCACCATAAAGTCTTGGTCCTGAGAGTTTATCAAAGAGGTTCATATTCACAGCTATCTTTATCAAGTTGGCAGTATGCTTACTTATCTTGAAGTTAAATCTCTGCTCAAATCTGATTGCCCTGAAAGCCCTCGTTGGGTCTTCAATAAAACTGAGATTGTGCAGTATTCTTATAACCCTATCTTTTATATCCCTCTGTCCACCAAAAAAGTCTATAAGATTTCCATAGTCCCTTAAGTTCAGTTTGATCGCAAGTGTATTGATTGTAAAGTCTCTTCTGTAAAGGTCTTTCTTTATAGAACTTGTCTCAACCCGCGGGAGGGCAGCTGGTGAATCATAGTACTCAGTTCTTGCGGTGGCTATATCGAGTTTAAATCCATCCATGAGCATCACAACAGCAGTTCCAAATTTCTGATGACTTTTAACAGTCGCCTGCATCTTAGAGGCGATATTATTGGCAAAAGCAATCCCATCACCCTCAACAACGATATCAATATCAAGGTTCTCATAACCCATAAGTATATCTCTAACAAAACCGCCTACCAGGTATGCGTTGATACCCATCTCGTCTGCAATCAAGCCAACAATCTGGAGGGTCTCTATAACCTTTTCAGGTAGTCTTTCATACATAAGATTAGCGATATTCTTCTCAGGAACATAAGCCCTTTCTTTTATCTCATCTCCTGTAATCTTGCTCCTTCTAAGCATTTCTTCATGTAATGACCTCAATATGTCAGTTCTTGTAATAGCCCCTATAATTCTCTTTTTTTCTACCACGGGGGTAAATCGCTGATTATGCTCTATCATCCTCTCTTCAATCTGGCTTACAGGTGTCTCTGACGATGCTGTATAGACATCAGTCGTCATAAATTGTGAGACCTCTGATTTTCCAAAACCATGATAAATAGCCTTCTCGACAACCTCTCTCGATATTACCCCAGAAAATACATCTCCATCAATCACAGGAAGCACATTGACAGCATATTGTGTCATTAATGTCTCTGCCTCTTTTATAGTGAGATCCTTTGTGATTGTTTTTACAGGTGTTGTCATTATATCCTTTGCAATCTTCTGTGGTCTAACCAGTATCTTCAATAGTTTTATAAGTTGTTCCTCTACCTCAGTAATTGTCATGTTCTTTATTGTGGCAGATGACGCAAAGGCATGACCTCCTCCTCCAAATCTGCTAACAATTTCACCAACATCAACCTCAGGAACCCTGCTTCTTGCGATCATGTGAATTCTTTCTTCCATCCTTATAATCACAAAGAGCACATCTGTACCCTCCATGTCCCTGAGTTTGTGTGCGATGATAGCAATGTCTCCTGAGAAGGAATCCCTTGATGCAATCGCTATCGTTACTGGTATGCCATTGATAACATAATTCTTCTTTGCCTCCAGGAGTTCATTGAGGAGACTTATCTGTTCTGCATCGAGCTCCTTTACAATAAAATCCGAGACAATATTGAGGTTTGCTCCTCTTTTCAGTAGATATGCTGCTGCAAGAAGGTCCCTCTCAGTCGTAGAGGAAAACATCAGAGAGCCTGTCTCTTCATAGATACCTAACGCAAGGATTGTTGCCTCCATCGGCGTTATAGCGATATTTTTTTTCTTCATAATCTCTGTAAATATCGTTGATGTTGCTCCTACCTTTTCTATTAGTTCAAAATCTCCTCTGAGGTCTCCCTCTGTAAAAGGATGATGGTCGTATATATGTATACTGAGGTTTTGTCTGCCAAGTATATCTGAAAATTTACCAATCCTTCCTGGGCTTTTCGTATCTACAAGGATAAGGCGGCTAATCTTAACCATATCGAGTGTCTTCAATTTATTAAATTCAATGATAGGGGAAGTTGCCTGGAGGAGAAAATCTCTGAGCCATTTTTCCTGAGAACCAGAAAAGACAACCTTTGCATCTGGGTAGAGCTTCTTTGCTGCTACCATAGAAGCAAAGGCATCAAAGTCTGCATTTGTATGTGTTGTGATTACTTCCAACTTACCTTCTCTCCTCCACCTCTTTCTCTATCTCTACCTCTTTCTCTTTCTCCTCTGCCTTCAATTTCTTTGCTATCTCTCTGAGTTTTTTATCCACGAGATAATTTATCGTTCCTTCAGGATATGTCATTTCTTCTGTGAGTTTCCCTGCCTCTACACCTGTTAATATCTCTATACCTTCCTCAGCTGTACTTATCGGGTATATGTGGAACTTACCTTCTCTAACGGCTTCGATCACATCATTCTTTAGCATGAGATTTTTGATATTTTTCTCAGGGATTGTAACCCCCTGTTCTCCGGTAAGCCCTTTAACCCTGCAAACATCAAAGAATCCTTCTATCTTTTCGTTTATGCCTCCTACAGGCTGGACTTCACCCATCTGATTCATAGATCCCGTCACTGATATATCCTGTTTTACTGGTAATCCCGAAAGGCTACTCAACAGTGCAAAAAGCTCAGTGCAGGTAGCACTATCTCCCTCCACTTCTTCATAGAGTTGTTCAAAACATAATGATGCAGATAGTGATAGAGGATAATCCTGAGCATATTTCCCACCAAGATAGGCGCTTAATATCATAATCCCCTTGTTATGTATCCTGCCACTCATTTTGGCTTCACGTTCTATATTGACCACACCCGACTTGCCTGCAAATGTCTTTACGGTTATTCGTGAAGGTTTACCAAAACTATAATCTCCAAGATCAACAACGGAAATACCATTAACCTGACCTATTACAGAGCCTTCGGTATCCACCATCAATGTCCCATCAACTATAAGTTCCCTTATCTTTTCCTCAATCTTATTGCTTCTGTATATCTTCTCAGAAATAGCCTTTTCAACATGGTTACCTGTCACATATTTATTCTGTTCTTTTGATGCCCAGTAGTTTGCCTCACGAATTATATCTGCTATATCACTAAATCTTGCGGAGAGTTTACTCTGATGCTCAGCCAGTCTTGTACCGTATTCCACAACCTTCGCAACTCCTGTCCTGTCAAATGGTTTAAGTGCCTCTTCCTTACACCTCGTAGCTATAAATGCTGCGTATTTATGGATATTTTCTTCTGTTCTGTCCATTCGATTATCAAAATCTGCTTTTACTTTAAAGAGTTTTTTGTATTCTTCATCGAGGTTATAGAGAAGATAGTATAAAAATGGATTACCGATCAGAATAATCTTTACATTAAAAGGTATCGGATCAGGCTTGAGTGTAACGGTAGATATAAGACGATACTGTTCCCATATATCTTCTATCTTTATTTCTCTGTTTCTTATTGCCCGCTTAACGGCATCATAGGCAAATATGTTTTTTAGAAGGTCCAGCGCATTTACCACAAGATAGCCACCATTTGCCCTGTGCATTGCACCTCCCTTTATCATAGTAAAGTCTGTTAATGCAACACCGTATTGAAATTTGTGTTCAATCCTTCCAAAAAGGTTATAATAAGTTGGGTTTGGCTCAATAATCACCGGGGCTCCACGCAGGTCTCCATTATTCACAAGGATATTTACTTTATATCGTGTAAACGATGGTTCAGGCTTCGCCATCTTTAAAAATGATACTGGTGTGGTTGTTTCTTCTGGTGTTTTGAAATCATCTAAATTGTTGAGTGCATCTTCTTTAACATCGTCAAAAAACTCTATAAGTTTAGGGTATTCCCTGTATTTGCTCTTCAGTTCATCAACTAAATGCCTGACCGAGGAAAGCCCAACATCTCTTTCCAATCTATTAAGTTTTTCCTTTATTGTTTTTTCTGTTTCTCTTATCTGTCTAAGAACATCATCAAGTTTTTCTTGCAATTCCTTGCTGAGTGTCTCTATCTTCTTTTTCATCTCAGAACCAAGTGAATCAAACTCCTCCTGGCTGAGTGGTTCACCACCGCTTTTTACAGGAACTATGACAACCCCTGTAGGAGTTTTTCTTAAAGCAAAACTCTGTTTAGCTGCCTCATCCTCCAATTCAGAAAATAGCCGCTTGCTTTCCTCCTGGTATTCCTCGAGTATCTTATTCTTGTGTTTTTCATAATCCTTACTCTCAAACGCCTTTGATATTTCCTGTCGTAGCATGCTCACCAGCTCATCAGTGTCTTTCTGTAAGATAATCCCAAGACCAGGTGGAAGGTTAAGTGCCTTAGGTCTGTCAGGGTCTTTAAAATTATAAACATACACCCAATCGTCTGGAATCGTCTCTTCTGCAGCTTTCTTCTCAAGTAATGCCTTTATTGTGGTTGTCTTACCTGTTCCACTCTCACCGAGCATATAGATGTTAAAACCCTGACTATCGAATCCAAGCCCGAAATCAATAGACCTTAGAGCCCTTTCCTGTCCTATCGTACCTTCAAGAGGAGGAATATCATCTGTGGTATCAAACCTAAACTGTGAAGGATCATATATCCATCTAAGTTTTTCTGGTGAAATTTCACGATATCTCATATCCAATTACCTCCTATCTTTTATCTCTGTTCTTTGCTCTGTGTTCTTTGTTCTGTGTTCTGTCTTCCCTGTTTCCCTTGGATGTAACTCTTGATGTATTTTTTTTAACCTCCCAACCGATATATGCGTATATATCTGCGTGGTTGAAATCGCAGAATGTCCCAACATTATCTGTACAGACCTCAAATCCGCACCACCCTGAAGCAAATGAGTTGCAAATGAGTGACGTATAACATGTGGTGAAACATGGTCTCTGATACCAGAACTGTGGGCATATTTCTTAATCGTCTGCCAGAACCTTTGCCTTGTTAAAGTTCTTCCACCCTGCCCTACAAAGAGAGACTGCGATTGTTTCCCTTTAAGAAGTTTAGGTCTTGAAGAAGACATATATTCTTTTACCCATTTAGAAGCCTGCTCACCTATCGGTACAACCCTTTCCTTTGAGCCTTTCCCGTAGGCTATTAGATAATTTGCCTCGAGATTTATATCGTTGACCCTCATTCCAACAAGTTCTGATACCCTCAAGCCAGACGCATAGAGAACCTCAAGCATCGCCCTGTCTCTTATCCCGAGTGGTTTATTTATATCTGGTTTCTCAAGAATGTTATTTATATCCTCTATATTCAGAAATCTGGGAAGATTACTCCATTTTCTTGGGGTTTCCATATCTTCTGTAGGATTATCCTTTGTATAGCCTTCAGAGATCAAGAAACGATGAAACCCTTTTATTGCAGAAAGCATCCTCGCAATAGATGGGGGGGCTAAGCCATCCTCCTTCAGATGGTAAAGGAAGGTTATAACATCTGCCCTCTTCAACTTCTTTATCCCTTTGAGAAATGTAAGATATTTCTTAATGTCTCTTTTATATGAGAGTATTGTATTTCTGGAGAGGCCCTTTTCGACCGTAAGAAATTCGATATATCTCTTCATTCTATTATCCATGGTTCAATTTTATCTGATTTTTTCAATGATTGCAACCTCGTGAAAAATTTGACAAAAGATGATAGCCATGTTATATAGTGGGGAAGGTGTTCGCTTTGCATTTTCAATGGTTCTTTAATCAAAACTTTTGGGGAGGGTGCCATGACTGGAAGAAAATTAGGGATGCTGATTAATACCGATAAACACACAGAGGATGTGGTCGGTATAGCAAAGGCTGCAGTAGCTAAGGGTAATTCTGTCGTAATCTTTATGATGGATGATGGTGTAAAACTTTCTACAGACCAAACCTTTAAACAACTCGTAGGTATGGATGGAATTTCACTGAGTCTGTGTGAACACAGTTGTCATGTAATCGGACATCCTGTGGAAGAAATACCCGAAGGAATTATACGGGGAAGTCAATATAATAATGCTTTAATGGACCACGAATGCGATAAGGTTATTGTTTTATAAGGTTGTGGAGGGAGATATGGCAAAAAAGATAGCAGTTATAGTCAGAGACAGGCAGGCTGAGGCATTGAGGATGAGTGGTGGTATTACTTTACTGGATGATACTATAGAGATTTTTATACCTGATAGAAAACTCAACATGGATGACCATGAGGTCGCAAAACACATCGAAGAGCTGATCGAACCACTTGAGATCAAAGTATATTCTAATAATAAAGAAAATAAGGCTGAATATCTTTCTCTGGGAGGCATAGCTGAAAAGCTTCTTGAATGCGACCACATCCTTCCATATTAATACCCAACTATTGTCACCCTGAGCGGAGCGAAGGGTCAAGACAGAAGCGGTTGTTAGGTAAGAAAGGGGGCGTTGAATGAAGATTCTTTATATATTGAAATCCGAGCCAGATGAGATTATAAAAAAGATAATAGAATATCACTCAACAAATAAGAATCACACAGTCAAGATAATTGAGCTATATAAGGAAAATACAGGCTATGATGAACTCATTGATCTTATATTTGAATATGATAAAGTTATCAGTTGGTAGAAAGAGGTAAGATTCGATATCTGATTTGTTCAGGCTAAAGAAAATTGACTATATCTTAATCATTTCTCTTCTCACAATATCAACATATCCAACACTTTTTGTTTTCCGCTATCTGGATGACAATGTACTTACCAGCTGGGCATGGACATTTGATAATATTAATGTAGTTAGGATTTTTTTAATCATCATATTCGGTATTTTCTTTGCTTTCCTGACTTCAAAGGTCTCGTTTCCTGAACGCAATCCTGCTACCTTCCTTTTTCTCTCCTCCTTTCTAATCGCAATGTTCTTCTGGAGAGAGCCAGAGGTCATTGTCGATGCCTCAAGGTATTTCACACAGGCAAAACATCTGAAAATATATGGAATTGGATATTTCTTAAAAGAATGGGGCAATAGTATTCCAGCCTGGACCGATTTGCCACTTATCCCTTTTATATATGGAATGATTTTAAAGTTTTTCGGGGAATTCAGGATTTACATCCAGATTTTTACAACCTTTCTGTTTTCGATGACTATTGTGCTCACTTTTCTTATAGGAAAAACTCTCTGGGGCGAGGATGTTGGTTTTTTTGGTGGAGTACTCCTTCTCGGTACTCCATATCTCTTCATCCAAGTACCGCTTATGCTTGTTGATATACCAACTATGTTCTTTCTCACATTTTCAATCTTTACTACTATCAAGGCACTGAATGAAGGAACAGTAAAATTCATAGTGCTTTCGTCTCTGTCTATTTTCCTTACCTTCTTTTCCAAGTATTCGACATGGTTAATGCTTTCAGTTCTGATTGTCGTATTTCTGGTTCTCAGAACTCAGAACTCCAAACTCCAAACTCCGAACTATATTTATAGAGGTATTGTAATCGCCTTAATCTCTGTTTTTTTAATCGGATGCGTAATTTTATCTAAGTATGATGTCTTTTCAGAGCAGATCAAACTCCTTATGGCTTATCAATTACCAGGATTGAAACGGTGGGGGGAGAGTTTTGTTTCAACTTTCCTTTTTCAGATACATCCATTTATTACTGCTGCGGCATTATATTCCACCTATGCTGCTTTCAAAAAAAGAGATTTGAAGTATACGATTATAAGCTTTCTGGTGATTCTAATAGTTTTAATGCAAATCAAGAGGATACGATACATCATAATGGTATTTCCGATGTTTGCATTAATGGCTTCCTATGGGTTACGGGAAATTAAAAATATAGAACTCAGGAAATTTATTGTTTCCTGTGCTGTTATTTTTTCACTTGTAGTTGCGACCTTTGCGTATTTCCCTTTTATTCAGAAAATAAGTACTGTAAACCTTAAGGATGCTGGAGAGTTTCTGGATTCCCTTGATGTAAAAAATGTAGAAGTCTTCACCCTACCATCAATAAAACCCATAGTCAACCCAGCTGTTTCTGTTCCCATTCTTGATCTTTTTACAGATAAACGAATTTATTATGAGTATAATCCTGATTTTTTCCCGGTCAGTGAAGAGATCAAAAAATCTGCCTTGCGATTTACATGGGAATACAAAAATCCAAAATATTATACCTTTAACAATGAAGATTCAAGAAAGGCTATAGTAGTAATATCAAGTGATATAGAACAGACCCTTCCAGAGTATATTGAACAAAAGACAAAAAAATACCCTCATTCTATAGTTTTTAAAACCACAGAAGGGGTATTTCAGTATAAAACAATTGTTACAGTTTATTATGGTAAAAATGGGTAAAAATGGGACGGCCTGCCGTCCCATTTTTACCTGTAGTCTTTTTATAATCTTTTGAAGGGGAAAGGTTATTTTTTGTAAGTGATTATAATAATTGGTGATTCTGCTTTTTAATGTAATCATGTAGCCTTTTTGTTACAGTTCATCCTACCTTCTTTTTCAATCAGCGTTAAAAATATCCTTTAAAATCAATGTGTTAAGTTATCTGGTATTCTGGCATATCTTTTGCTCAATATATATTAACGGAAACAGCGTAGATAAAATGAAAGGCCGACCCTTCTTGTGAGGGCGATACTGGTAGTCGGAATCACCTTAGGGATATTCTGCATTGCTGCATTGAGTCTTGTAGTCGGTGCGATTCTTGGGACTGTTGCTGCAAAAACAATTTATTAAAAGATGACAAAAACCGTTCGCATCAATTTGTTGGTATTGACAAATAATGAAAGAATATGGTATTAAAAAAACTCTATTCTCCTTAAGAAATCTAATAGTTTAAAATTCTGGGGGAGGAGGTGAAATAACAATCGAAGAAGATCTTTTTAACGCAAACCTACTGTTAAAATTAACACCATATTATTAAAACAAATTGCCTGTCTGCGTGTCGCACAGGTAGAAAGGGAGGGTCTATAATATGTCTGAAGAAAAAAGAAATCAAATCTGGGCGCTTATAATCACAGGTTTCCTTATCCTTGTTAGCCTTGTGTACTACAATGTGAATATATTCTATATATACCTCATCACTTATATCTGGTTTGGATTCGCCTACGGTATAATGCTCCAGTACGGGAGGTTCTGTTTTGCCTCTGCTTCGAGGGATCTTTTCGCTGCGGGTGTTCCGAGGATGGCTGTTGGGGTTATGATAGGACTTATGTTCTTCAGCATCATGCAGGCAATCGTTTCAGCCATTGGTCTGAGCACCTTCCACCCTGCTCCATTCGGGCTCCATATGTTAATCTCAGGGATAATCTTCGGGCTCGGTATGGTCCTTGCTGGAGGTTGTGCGTCAGGCTCTCTTTATAAAGTTGGTGAGGGTAATATGACCAATTTTATGGCTGTAATCTTCGGGCTCTGTTTAGGACAGGCAATATTTGTGGATGTAGGAGGTATCTTTGATAAACTCATTCCTGCATCATGGGAAAAATCAGCCCTCGCAAAAGGACTTCCAGAGTATATAATTAAGGATGGGTGGTTTGATAAATATCTTGCCGGTTATGTATGGAATCAGCCTACAATAACCCTTGCCGACACAAAGTTCATATCCAGTACATTTCCAGGGGCATGGAAATACTTCATCGGCAATTCCCTTATAAATGCTATAATACCTGCTGCGCTCGTTATCTTGCTCATCTACTTTACAGTCTACAGAAAGTCCTATATCAAAAAGGCAGGAAGCCCATCGCTCGGGTTCGGTGGTGAAGTGGGTGGAATCTGGTCGATGATAACAGCATCCAAAAGGACTGCAATAATGGGAATAGTCATAGGGATTACAGCAGGGCTTCACATACTCGCTATAGGTGGATTACAGCGTAAGTTTGGTGTTACAAACTTTGGAGGGCTTCTACAAAGGATGGGTTATCCACAGGATACCTCATTGATGGGAGAGGTCTTTGATCCCGGATACTGGTATATAACAAGTCAGGAGGCACAGTTTGGCGCATGGGTGTTGGAGAAATTAGGCTTGGATATGCATAACAATATATTCTTTGGAATAAACAATGGCATCCCTGAACTATTACGCAACCCCGCGCTCTGGATGTCCATGGGTATTATCCTCGGTGCAATGGTAATGTCACGTATGAATAATGAATTCGCCCTCAAATGGCCTAAGGGAGAACTCTGGGTATGGGGTATCTTAGGAGGTCTGCTCATGGGATTTGGCTCAAGGCCATCCCTGGGATGCAACATAGGTGCATTCTTTATAAGGATTTCAGGAGGAGACCCTAATGGATGGTTATACGGCGCTGGTATGGCAACCGGCGCATTCATTGCAGTAAAATTCTTTAACTGGTGGACAGAAAGGAAGATGGCTAAAGAAATGGAGTACTTCTGAAGTGATTAGTGACAGTGAGCAGTGTCTGTAACTGAAGATAAAAACTGACACTGACAATAAAAAGGAGGGAATAAAATGGCGATTAAATTTGAGAAAAAAAGTGATGGGAACTATATGCTCGATGTATGTGGATATGTCTGCCCTCACCCCCAGCTTTACACAAAGAAATCACTTGAAAAGATGCAGACAGGTGAGTTCCTTGAGGTAATTTTTGACAATCCATCCTCTGCAGAAACCATCACCCAGTTGTGTGATGCAATAGGGCATGAGATTTTAGAGAAAAAAAAGGAAGGGGCTAAATTTATTTTCAAGATTAAAAAGGGATAATAAGTGTCGGTGAAGGGAGGGTTTATGAAAACTACTAAATGGATAATAGTGATCACTCTTGTGGTTATTATAGGTTTACTGATTATTTACAGTCAGACGGGTATTCCTAAAGGGGCAGAAAAGCCTAAGGCAAAGGCAGCAGGCTATGGTGGTGCTGTAAGCCCTATGACACCAATGATTGCTTATGTCAAGCTGCCAGCTATGCCAGGGGATGAAAAGATCCCGGAGGGGGTAAATCTCCATCTACTCATTCAGACTGCGGATCTGGAGAAGAACCTTGGCAAATGGATTGTCGTTGATTGCCGTCCTAAAGATCTTTACGATGAAGGGCATATTCCCACTGCAATACATCTTGGCGAGACCTGTAATGACTTCTTCAGGGATGACC
>JBFLZU010000023.1 GCA_040756155.1 Nitrospirota bacterium
GGCTTAGAGAAGTCCCATATAAACGATGCCCTCTCAGTTTCCGCCTCAGCCTTTGGGGTATTGCCTGATATTCAATCTATACCTGATGCCCTTACTCTTAAGGGAAGATTTGTAAGGCAGAAGAACAGGAAGCTTCACGATGCCAACCCGAGAAAGGGTGGCTATAGGGAGCCTTACAATGTTAACAGGTATCTGATTAACAAAGAAGGTGTGAGATTAAAGAAAGGGGATTTGGTAAGATATATAACAAGACAAAGAAAGAGTATAGTTGGCTATATCAATACCCTCTTTTCAAGGGGTACTGTGAGGATTGCAGATTGGAGTGGTAAAGAGTTATACAATGGTGCAAGCGTTAACAGGGTTAAGAAACTACAGAATTCAAAAGGGCTGCTGTTGGCAGTGAATGGCTTCTCCTCCCCGTATTAAAATACGAGGTTTCCGAAGCCAAGTAGATTTATGAAGAAAATGTTGGAGAAGTAACGGTGGAGAAGATAGGTAAGATACTTATGGATATGGGTATTCCCCAGCAGTTTATAGATGCAGCGCTTTCTCGCCAAGCGGTAATAAAAAAACCTCTCTGTGAGATACTTGTTGAGTTAGGGCTTGCCGATCCAGAGGTTATTGCTGAGGCTGTCTCAAAACAATCAGGGTATCCTTATTTCTCGCCCATAAATGTAGTAGATACATCCATTCTAACATCATTTCCTTTGGATTCCATAACAAGGATTGGAGTTATCCCACTTTATGAAGACGGAACTGTTCACATAGGGGTAACAAATCCCAGCGATATCAAGTCAGTAGATTTTGCAAAGAGACACTTTTACAATAGGGATATAACCCTTCATGTTGTATCCACTCTGATGATTGAAAAATACTCAAGGTGGAAGTCTATCCCTGTTTCTGAGATTCAGAAGAGGATAGAGACAACAAAGGATGGACTCCTTATAGGAACATTGGTACTCAAGAAGGCCTTTTACGATGGTGCAACAGATATACATTTTAATCCAGGTGTATGGATGGTAAGTTTCAGGATTGATGGAACGCTGAGGATTATAATGCATTTTTCAGAGGAAACATACACACAGATTGTAAATGCGATATTTTTGAGATCCCATATATCTGAAAATGACAGGGAGATGCCTGGTGATGGTAGTTTCAATGCAGGTGTGCTTGATCCTGACCTCTCAGGAGTCGACTGCAGGGTCTCTGTCTATCCTGTTGCACTTCCTGACAGGCAGGAAAGGGCACAGTCCATGCATATAAGATTGCTAAAACGCTCAGTAGTTGGGAGTATATCCCTGAATGCACTCGGCTTTATGCCTGAGGTACAGAAAACATTAATATCCCTTGTCAAAGAGGCACAGGGGATGATTATCGTAACAGGACCTACAGGGAGTGGAAAATCAACCACACTTCATTCAATGATGAGGCATATAAATACCTTCGAGAAGAACCTCATAACGATAGAAGACCCAGTGGAGTACAGGAATCCATTCAGGGTGCAGGCTCAGGTAAATGAACTGAAGGGTTTTACCTTTTCAAAGGCACTAAGGCATATATTGAGACATGACCCGGATGTAATACTTATAGGTGAGATAAGGGATGAAGAGACAGCAGAGATAGTTATTCAATCGGCAAATACAGGTCATTTAGTTCTTACCACACTCCATTCGAATTCCGCTGCTGAGGCAACAATGAGGCTAAGGCATCTTGGTATAGATAAAGAGGATATCGCATCTGAAGTGAATGCCATCATAGCTCAAAGGCTTGTGCGTGGGCTTTGTCCTCATTGCAAAAAGGAAGATAAAGAAAAGCTAAATCTCATAAAAGATTCAGGCTTCAATGCAGAAGTTATCTACAGGAAGAGTGAGTCAGGCTGTGGATACTGTAGCCACATAGGATACAAAGGTAGAAAGCCAATAGTTGAGATACTAATTTTTGATGATGAGGTCGTTGGGGCGATACTTTATAAGGATGTGTTCGCTATAAAGAGACTAATGAAAGAGCGGGGGAATATCTTTATGGATGGATTAAGGCTCGTTGCTGAAGGCTACACCTCGGTTGATGAGGTGAGAAGTGTGGTAAAGAGCGTTTAACTTTTATGATAGATAAGACCCTCAACATAAACGACCTTCTTATAACTTTTGAGGTTATGGCTGACTCATCACACAAAGGTGTTCCATGGGAGATAATCTTTGATAACCTTAAAGATATTGTTTCTTACAGTGCGAGGAATGTAATAGAGAGGGTAAAAGAGAATAAACTGAAGGGTTATGACATCTCTGCTTCCTTAAAGAAGGCAGGCATTTCGGATATCCTTTGTTCCATAGTTGAGGCAGGTGAAAGACATGGTAAACTGCCTGAATCTTTAGATGTCTGTAGAGATATCATAAAGCATGAAAAAGAGATGAGGGATACTGTAAGGGAACTTACAATGTAT
>JBFLZU010000024.1:0-7779 GCA_040756155.1 Nitrospirota bacterium
TATTATCGACGGTCTGTGTTTTCATCCAGTCTACAAGTTCTCGCCAGTATGACTTACCAACAAGTATCACAGGAAACGGCTTTATCTTCTTAGTTTGAATAAGCGTTATGGTCTCGAAGAACTCATCGAGTGTGCCGTATCCACCAGGTAAGAGGACAAATGCTGTTGCATACTTAACAAGCATCACCTTTCTGACAAAAAAGTAATGAAAATTTAGTGTAATCGAGTTGTATGGGTTTGGAACCTGTTCCATTGAAAGAGCTATGTTCAGTCCCACCGATTTTCCTCCTGCCTCCGATGCCCCCCTGCTTGCTGCCTCCATAACACCAGGGCCACCTCCGCTTATGATTGTAAAACCTTTACAGGCAAGGTCTCTTGCTATCTTCCTTGCTGCATCATACACAGTATCACCTTCTACAACCCTTGAACTGCCGAATATCGTTACTGCAGGTGTAACCTTCGAAAGGGCATCAAAACCCTCCACAAACTCGCCTATTATTCTAAACATCCTCCAGGATTCTTCCTTAGAAAGTTCATTAATGTCATAATCTCTCTTCATGATATTCTCTCCTTTTAGTTTTCTGGTGCCGGCGGTCGGAATCGAACCGACATGGGGCGAACCCCGCCGGATTTTGAGTCCGGTGCGTCTACCAGTTCCACCACGCCGGCAAGGTATTTATATACTAAAGGCTATAGATAAACAAGTCAAGATTTTACGAAACACCATAGAATTAATTGACAAATAAATTTACATTCTGATATGCTAAGCCATGCAAAGGTTTACCCTCACACCAGAAAGCCCAATCTATAAAGGTGGAGATGGATGGTCTGAATTTCTCGCAAAGCGAGTATCAGGGAAAGCCACACCTGTAAAGATGTGGGGGTTTACAGGAATTATCCTCGCGGGTGGAGAAAACAGGAGGATGCCTACCAACAAGGCATTTTTAGAGGTCGATGGCGAAATTATTATTGAAAGGACACTTCGCATATTCAATGAATTATTCGAGGAGGTCATCATAGTAACCAATACCCCTGAGCTTTTTATTAAATACAGGGTAAAACTTGTTGGAGACCTTTTTAATCTGAGGGGTCCTCTTACAGGTATATTCTCAGGATTATTGAATGCAAGAGAGAATTTCTGTTTTGTTGTTGCATGCGATATGCCTTTCATAAATAAAGAGTTAGTCTCATATATGGTTGCTAATAGAGGTAATTATGATGCAGTAGTTCCAAGAATCGGCAAGGTGGTAGAACCTCTCCATGCGATATATTCCAGAGAATGCCTTCATGCAATGGAGCAGAGCCTTCTTGTTAGTCAGAGTCCGAGGCAGAGGAGCCTCACCGAATTTCTCGACAGATGTAATGTCAGGTTTATAGAAGAAGATGAAATTGAAAGGTTTGATCGGTCAAAGAGGTCATTTGTAAACCTTAATACGCCGGACGACCTTAAAATGGTACTCAGTGCAAACTCATTAAGTAAAGTGTCATTGCGAGGAGCGTAGCGGTCCCGAGCGAGTGAGCCGAAGCCCTGAGTAAAGCGAAGGGGAGGGAACTCGTTGAGATTGCCACGAGCCGATAAATCGGCTCTCGCAATGACGATGTAAAGGAGGAGGAAGATATGATTGGAGGTATTGGACTACCTGAGCTTCTAATAATTCTGGTGATAGTATTGGTTATCTTCGGGGCAAGCAAACTCCCTGAGATAGGAAAAGGCTTAGGCAAGGCTATAAGCAACTTCAAAAGGGCAACAAGTGAACCACCAGAGATAGATGTCACACCTAAAAAAGAAGAAGCATCAGAAAAGAAGGAAGAGGTAAAACACACATAAGGGTTTTGGCTTTGCGTCCTACATGTGCTGAGATAAACCTTGAGGCACTATCACACAATCTTGCAGAAGTCAGGAGGATGATCGGCAACAGAGGGATACTCGCTGTAGTGAAGGCATCTGCGTATGGTCACGGAGCAGTCCCTGTAGCAAAGAGACTTGAATTAGAGAGAGTGGAGGCGTTTGGTGTAGCCATCTTTGAAGAAGGTATAGAACTCAGGGAGGGAGGGATATCAAAACCCATCATTGTATTGACCGGGCTAAATCATGATGAGGTAGAATCAGCAATACACCATAACCTAACCCCTGTAGTATATAACCTCGATTCTGCAAGATATATCTCTGAAATATCCGATAGACTTGGAAGAAAGACAAATATCCATGTAAAGGTTGACACAGGAATGGGGAGGTTGGGATTCAGGGTAGATGATGCTGTGGATGCTATCTTAAAAATTAGTGGGTTTAACTCAATAAATATCGAAGGGATCTTAACACATTTCGCTGATGCCGACCTTGCAGACAAGGAATACGCAAATCTCCAGGTCAAACTATTCAGAGAGGTAGTAGATAAACTTTCAAAATATGGCATAGACATCCCACTACATCATGCAGCAAACAGTGCCGCTATAATAGATTATGAGCCTGCACTCTTCGATATGGTAAGACCTGGCATCATGCTTTATGGATATTTCCCATCAAATGAGGTCAGAAGAAGGGTAGACCTTAAACCTGTTCTTTCACTCAAAAGCAAAGTAATCTCCCTGAAACGTGTCCCCGCAGGAACAAGCATTAGTTATGGAAGAACTTTCATTACAAGAAGAGAAAGCCTGATTGCAGGTATACCTCTCGGATATGCAGATGGATACAGCAGGCTACTTTCAAATAACGGTGAAGTCTTAATAAGAGGGAAAAGGGCACCTGTAGCCGGAAGAATCTGCATGGATATTTTTATGGCTGATGTGACTGATATTGATGGCGTGAGTGAAGGAGACGAGGTTGTCCTCATCGGAAAACAGGGAAACGAACAGATAACTGCTGATGATATAGCACTGAGAACAGGAACAATCTCTTACGAGGTCCTCTGCTCAATAAGTTACAGAGTCCCTCGGATATATATAAATGCCCAAAATCCCGACATAAAGGCATCAAAAGAGCTGAATGCTAAAGGCTGAAGTAAAAAGAATAAAAAATTTTCCTTAGTGTAACTTCAGCACTTCAGAGCTTCAGCTCTTTCAGTAGGGGGTGAGTTAGATTCTAAGGTTTCTCGGTTCTCATACAAAAGGCGTTATAGACGAGATTGGCAGGGTAATGCTCCTTCTCTGCGAGACAATCTTATGGATGTTTCGCCCCCCCTTAAACCTGAAAAATATCCTTAAACAGATGCAGGAAGTTGGTGTAAGTTCGCTCCCTGTAGTTCTTATCACCGCAACCTTTACAGGCATGGTTCTTGCACTTCAAAGCTATACAGGATTTAAGAGATTCGGGGCAGAAGGGCTCATGGGTTCTGTTGTGGCACTCTCAATGACAAGGGAACTCGGACCTGTGCTTACAAGCCTCATTGTTGCAGGTCGTGCTGGTGCAGCTATGGCAGCCGAGCTCGGCACAATGAAGGTTACCGAACAAATAGATGCACTCGCCACCATGGCTGCAAACCCAACAAAACATCTGATTGTCCCTCGATTCCTTGCGGGACTATTTATGCTCCCATCTCTGACGGTCCTCGCAGATATGGTAGGGATAATAGGTGGATATTTTGTAGGAGTTGTATTACTTGGAACAAACCCTACGACATATGTAAAAAGGACAATTGATTATCTTGAGCTCAGCGATATATACAACGGTCTTATAAAGGCATGTTTCTTTGGCATGGCAATTGCTTTAATAAGTTGTTATAAGGGATTTACTGCAGAAGGGGGCGCAGAAGGTGTGGGGAAAGCAACTACAGGTGCAGTGGTTATCTCCTCTATGACTATCCTGATCTCTGATTATTTTCTTACAGCATGGTTGTTCGGAGAGTAAACCCAGTTAGAAAATGATTTTCTAACGGGGTAAATATCATCTCTGCCATAAATCCCGTTAGAGATTTGTCTCTAAACGGGATAAATGGCGGGGCTTTCTAACGGGGTAAAGATGATTCAGGTTGTAGACCTTTATAAATCATTCGGTAACAATCATGTTCTTCAGGGTGTAAACCTCACGGTGAACTGTGGTGAAAGTATGGTTGTCATCGGAGGAAGTGGGTCAGGTAAGAGTGTGCTTATAAAACACATCATTGGACTTCTTAAACCTGACAGTGGTAAGATATTAATAGATAATGTAGATATAGCGGGTCTTGGTGAGAAGGAGCTTAATGAAATAAGAAAGAAGTTTGGTATGTTATTTCAGGGTTCTGCCCTTTTTGATTCTTTCAGTGTCTGGGAGAATGTCGGTTTTGGCTTAAAACAGCATAAGAAATTGACCGCTAAAGAAATAAGGCACATTGCCACAGAGAAATTGGAGATGGTAGGGCTTGTTGGTGTGGAAAACCTTATGCCCTCAGAACTATCGGGAGGCATGAAAAAGAGGGTTGGTCTTGCGAGAGCAATTGCAATGGAACCTGAGATACTTCTTTACGACGAGCCAACAACAGGGCTCGATCCTATAATGGCGGATGCGATAAATGGGCTCATCATAGATATGAAAAAGAAACTAAATGTGACCTCTATCTCTATCACACATGATATGGTGAGTGCTTACAAGATTGCAGACCGTATAGCGATGCTGTATAATGGTAAAATTATAGAGGTTGGAACACCTGAGGAGATAAAAAATACCTCAAATCCAATCGTCAGGCAGTTTATAACAGGAAGTGCAGTCGGTCCAATAACCGATGCCCAGATGAAACATCACAGGGATTTATTAACAGGAGTTAGTTATGGATAAGCAGAGGCTTTCGACAGAGACAAAGGTCGGAATATTCGTTGTAATCGTTATCCTTGTTTTAGCATACATGACCTTCACCGTTGGAGGATTCCGTATTGGCAAGCCAAAGGGTTACAGGATATATGTGGTTTTTGACTCTATAGCAGGACTGGATATTAAATCGAGGGTAAAGATGGCAGGTGTGGATATAGGTCATGTTGAGAAATTAGAACTTGTCAACGGTAAAGCAAGGGTTACACTCCTTATTGAACCTCACATAAAGATCAGAAGAGATTCAAAGGCTTCTATAAAATCTACAGGTCTTATGGGAGAGAAATACCTTGAGATTACTCCAAGCAAATCCGAACAGGTATATTTGAAAGAGGGAGACACCATAACCAATGTCGAGGAAGTGGCGGATATTGATAGACTTCTCACCACACTGAGCAGCACAGCAGATGACATAGGAAGACTGACACGGTCAGTTCACGATGTAGTAGGAAGCGAAGAAGGGAAAAGGGCTCTAAAGGAAACCATAAATAATCTCAGGGATATGACAGATAATCTCAGGAGGATTATTGCAAAAAATGATGAACGGTTCAATAGGATAATGGCAAATCTTGATAAGGTCTCTGAGAATATTGCAGACTTTTCCTATTCTCTAAAGTCAAAGGGTCCTCAGGTTGTTGATAACATAAAGGCTGCGACAGATGATATAAGAGGAATATTGGAAGAAAACAGGGGTAATTTCAAAGAGAGTCTTGAAAACATAAAGGTGGCTGCACAGAAGGCACAGAGTGCACTTGACTCTATTGATAGGGTAGCACAAAAGATCGAAAGTGGTGAAGGAACCCTCGGAAAGATGGTAACTGATGACAGGCTTTATGAATCTATAAATAAAGCTGCCAAGGGCTTTGGGGATCAGGTGGAGCGGATGGAAAGGCTTAAGTTCTTCCTCGGTGCTCGTTCAGAAATACTTGAAAGAGATGGAAAAACAAAAAGCTATTTTTCTCTTACATTACAGCCAAAGGATGATAAGTATTACCTCTTTGAAGTTGTCAGCGACCCTTATGGCACGGAAAAGGTTACAGAGACAAGAATTAACTCGACAACAACGAAAGAGACAAAGTATGAAACAAAGGCTAAATTCAGTCTCCAGATGTCCAAGAGATACAAGGATACAGCGGTAAGATTTGGACTGATGGAAAATACATTCGGTGTCGCTGGAGACCACTATCTACTTGATGACAAGATAAGATTGAGTGTTGAGGCATGGGACTTCAATGCCGATGAGAAGAATGCAAATAAGGTGCATCTGAAGACCACAGCGAGTTACTCACTCTTTAAGTATGTATTTCTTAATGCTGGTGTTGACAACATACTCAATTCAAAACGCAGAAGCGCCTTTGTCGGTGGTGGATTTAGGTTTGAAGATGAAGACCTGAAGTATATCTTTGGAACGGTTCCTATTCCAAGGAGATGATTCTAAGGATTCAAGGGGCTAAGGGGTCAAGTGAAAATTTAAAATGCAAAAATCAAAAATCAAAATTAAGGAATTCCATAATTTTGCATTTTGCAATTTGAATTTTAATTTTATATAACCCTTGAATCCTTAAATACTAATTGTGTCATGACTGGAACTGAAATTACCCACGTACATCCTTCGAGCATTGCTTCTAAGGTCAATATACAGCAAGGAGATATTTTAATATCAATCAACGGAAAAAGGGTAAGGGATGCCATTGATTACAGATTCTATTGTTCTGATGAGATATTAAAACTAAAGATCCTTAAATCCTCAGGTGAGATGCATGAGATAAGAATCGAAAAAAATTTAGATGAGGATATCGGTATTGAACTCAAACCATTTAATATAAAGTTATGCAGAAATAAATGTATATTCTGTTTTGTCTCACAGTTACCATATGGCATGAGGAAAAATCTCTACATAAAAGATGAAGACTACAGACTTTCATTTTTACACGGTAACTACATAACACTTACAAATCTTTCAGACTCTGACAAGAAAAGAATCGTAGAGCAGAGACTCAGTCCACTTTATATATCTGTCCACTCAACTGACCTAGAGATAAGACGATTTATGCTCGGGAACAGGAAAATATACTCTATAATAAAGGAAATCAGGTATTTCTCATCAAATAAGATAAAGATGCACTGTCAGATAGTCGTCTGTCCTGGAATAAATGACGAAAATGTATTAATTAAAACAGTCGAAGACCTTGCAAAATTTTATCCTTATGTATCATCAATAGCAGTTGTGCCCCTTGGTCTGACAAAATATAGAAGGTCTGATGTATTGAGGGCATTAACTGATGCAGAGGCACGGAAAATAATAGGTTTGCTACAACACTTCAGGAAGCGGTATAAAAGAAAATATGGCGACAATATCGTATATCCATCTGATGAATTATATATAAAAGCAGGCATTGAATTTCCACCACTCAAGGAGTATGGTGAGTTGCCACAACTTCAAAATGGTGTAGGCATGGGTCAACTGTTTCAATCAGAGATGAGGACTGCATTATTGAATTTCCCTAAAAGATACAGCAAACGCAAAGAGTATGTCACATTTACTGGTATAGCCTTCACACCCTATCTTACAAGAGCAATCAATAGGCTCAGAGAACAGTATGGAATAAAGATCAAACTCTTTACCATTAAGAATAATTTCTTTGGAGATACTGTAACGGTTACAGGTCTTATTACAGGAAGTGATCTATTAATGGCTCTTAAAGATACACCTCTTGGAGATGTGCTTCTCGTTCCATCAGTAACATTGAAGGATGACACTGACATATTTCTTGACGATATTACTCTAAGCGATCTTGAAAAGGAACTTGGCATTGAGGTAAAAAAGATAAACGCTGATGCCCGTGGTCTGATAAATGCAGTCACAGGAAGGACATGAAAATGTCAATTTATTTAATGCGTTTGTATTATTAACATGCAAATAACAGGTAAAACGAAGATTGTAGGAATATTCGGTTATCCAATCGAACATACCTTCTCACCACCGATGCACAATGCTGCGT
>JBFLZU010000024.1:7879-48812 GCA_040756155.1 Nitrospirota bacterium
TGAAAATGTCAATTTATTTAATGCGTTTGTATTATTAACATGCAAATAACAGGTAAAACGAAGATTGTAGGAATATTCGGTTATCCAATCGAACATACCTTCTCACCACCGATGCACAATGCTGCGTTTAATGCACTCGGGATAGATTACTGTTATATACCATTCTCTGTGAAACCGGGAACACTCGCTACTGCAGTTTCATCAATAAGAGCATTAAACCTCAAAGGGGTAAATATCACTATACCACACAAGGAAAAGGTAATACCTTATCTTGATGAACTTGATAAAGAGGCTGAAATCGCAGGTGCGGTTAATACTATTGTAAACAGAGATGGAAAACTTATTGGTTATAATACCGATGGAAGAGGATTTTTTAATTCTATGAAGGAATCAGGCGTAACCTTAGATGATAAGAGAATAATGGTTCTCGGAGCAGGTGGAGCTGCACGGGCAATTACATTAACAGCCGTCGCAAAGAATCCAAAACAGCTTACCATTGCTAACCGCACACAGGAAAAAAGCGTAATCCTCGCACAACAAGTAATGGATGTATATCAATGCACAGATGTTGGTGCAATCTCACTTGAGGATATAGAATCATTATATAATTTTGATATACTCATAAATGCAACATCTCTCGGTATGAAAGAGGATGACCCATTCCCAGTTGACCCTGATTTAATTCACAACCGATTAACAGTATGCGATATTGTTCCGAAAGTCACACCGCTATCAATAGAGGCAAGAAAGAAGGGGGCAAAAGTGGTTGATGGATTTGGTATGTTACTCCACCAGGGTGCGCTCTCATTTGAACTCTGGACAGGCCTGACTCCTCCTCTCGAAGTAATGAGGGATGCCCTCCAGTCAAAAGTACCCCAAAAAGTCATTTGACTTTTTGGGGATTACAAAATATCCGCTCGAAGATAACCTTCACTTTTTCTCTGTGATTTTCCAGCTGTTCAATAAATTGCATTGAAGAATTGAATCCCATACGTTTGGCAAACGATGTAAGTTTCTGTTGGTCCCTTGAAAGAAGGCTTGATGATTGGCTTTTTAAGAGTCTCAGCCTACTTTCGACTATCCTTAAGAACATGTAAGCAGAGCTAATAATCTCATATTCTTCGCATGTTATAATTTCTTTATTATATATCCTTTTAAAAGCAAGAAAGGTGTTAGGCACTCGTAGAAGTCTGTGCATTTTCCCATATCTAAGTTGTAGATATTGAATTAAAAATTCGATATCAACAATCCCTCCAGGGGCAAATTTGAGGTCTATAGTCTCTGTATCCTCTCTGGATAACTCTGACTCCATCCTCTTTTTCATCTCCATTATCCTCTGTGCGGAATTATCCTGTAATGGTTCAAGATAGACAGTTGTATGTGCGACATCAAGAAAGTCCCTCCCGAGTGCTACGTCTCCCGCAATAAACCGTGACTTTATCAATGCCTGTCTTTCCCATAGTTCTGATTCACTGATATAGTAGTGTCTGAATCTATCAAGAGATTGTGCTATAGGTCCTTTTGAACCTGTCGGTCTCAGACGCGTATCTATCTTGAATGCAGAGCCCTCCTTAGTATATGCACTGAGAATATAACAAACCCTTTCGGCAAGTTTTGAGAAATATTCATGATTGCTCATACCTTTATCTGTCTGCCCATCCCTCGAATACACAAACAGGATATCGAGGTCTGAACTGTATGTAAGTTCTGCCCCACCAAGTTTTCCAAGACCTATTATGGCTATTCCTGCAGGTAAGCTGTCATCACCAATAGGAACACCAAACCTCTCTTTAAGTTCTCTCTCAGACAGCTCGAGAGATACTGTAAGGCATGTATCTGCAAGCCTCGTAAGCTCATGGGATATCTTTATGAAACCTGCATCTTTAACTAAATCTTCAAGTCCTATCTTTATTTCATAAAGGTATTTAAAACGCCTTATGGCATCCATCATCTCTCCAGATGTTCTACATCCAGAAACAGCATCGGAAAGTTCCTTTAGCATCCCACTCCTGCTTCGCTTCTTCTCGATAGTAATCAGTGACTCTACAATCTCTGGATGACCGATCGCTATCCTTGACAGATACTCACTGTTACCAAAAAGATTAAGAAGGATATCTATTACTCTTATATCTTCCTTTATAAGTGTAAGAAAGGATTCTATCTGTTGCACCGAATTAAAGAATGATTCAAGGTGGTTGAGGGCAAGATCCGGGTCAGGCAGACTGATAATCTTCTCAAAGATATATGGCATAATATCCCTGAGTATCCTCCAGAATCTTGGAGTCCTATGGCTCATTGCTTCACCTTCTCTTATGCTTATGAGATTTCGATAAGCCTTCATTGGTTCATGGAATCCATATCCTGTAAGTATCCCTACCGCCCTCTTTTCGCTTATCTCACCTTCGAGTAAGCTGCGTATGTTTGATTTTTCTGTATCAGGTTCAATCTTATATTGCTGAAAAAGGTTATCGTATATCCTGTGAACGGCTTCAGTATGTCTGTAGTAATCCTCCATCATTGCCTCAGATTCCTTTTGATTGCTTTCATCCCTGTAACCTATCCTCTTCGCAAGTTTCTCTATATCTTCAATTTGTGCAGGAATTGTGTGAATCTGTCTGCCATCGGCAATCTGAAGCCTGTGTTCAACTGTCCTAAAAAATACATAAGCCTTTGAGAGAGTCAGGTGTTCTTCATGCGAAAGTAATCCCTTGAGACTGAGTTTATGCAGTGCCTTGAGGGTACTTCTCTCCTGTATGCTTTCTTCTCTTGCACCATATATGAGCTGGA
The DNA here is from genome assembly GCA_040756155.1 of Nitrospirota bacterium. Taxonomy (NCBI): domain Bacteria; kingdom Pseudomonadati; phylum Nitrospirota; species Nitrospirota bacterium. The sequence continues at coordinate 10,667 of JBFLZU010000024.1, forward strand.
GTGTCTGTATAAAGAACTCTATCTCCCTTATACCACCGTAGCCCCTCTTGACATCTCTGTCACCCCTTCCCTTGAGCATCACACTTCTATCTATCCTGGACTTTAGCGCCCTTATCTCTTCTATTGCACTGAAATCGAGATATTTCCTGTAAATGAATGGTGTTATCCTGTTCATAAATTCTCTTCCAAGGCATTCGTCTCCAGCAATCGGTCTTGCCCTGAGCAACGCAATACGTTCCCATGTCTGTCCCCATGACTCATAATATAATTCAGAGGAATCAATAGACGCTGCAATATCACCCCGGCTTCCTGCAGGCCTGAGCCTCAGATCAACCCTGTATGCAAAACCATCCTCTGTAGCGGTGCTCAATACCTTTGTTATAAGCTCAGCGAGCTTGGTAAAATATTCATGATTTGATATGCGTATATGTCCTGTCGTCTCACCTTTTGTCTCGGAGTATATATACATGAGGTCTATATCTGAGCTAAAATTGAGTTCTGTCCCACCAAGTTTTCCCATTGCAATGATTGCAAAGGCAGGGTTAGATGGAGTCCCATACTTCTTTTTAAGCTCTCTATCACAGATCGCATAAGCACTCTGAACAATAACCTCAGCAAGGGAAGAAAGTTCTTCTGCTGTCTCGGTAAAATCTGCCTTTCCTGTGAGGTCTCTGAGTCCGATTCTCAATATCTGTTTATTTTTGAATCTCCTGAGTATTGGAATCAGACCATCTATTGCCGTATCTTCTCTTCTAAGGCTTGAAAGCTCTCTCGTAAATGACCTCTTCTCCCCGGCAGAGCTCAATGTCTCAGATTTCAGTATCCAGTCCAGCAATTCCTCTGGAGAAGTGAGGATAAAGTTTGAAAGAAATTGACTGCTGCTAAAGAGTGTAAGCAAGTTCTGCGTAGATGTTATATCTGTGAAAATCCCGTGCAGTTTGTCCTTTCTGGGATGACACGATGTAAGTCGTTCGAGGTTATTGAGAGCAATATCAGGGTCTGGTGTCTTTGATATCTGTTCTATGAGGGAGATGGTGAGCGCCTTATCTCTTATCTCGTTATTCAGCGACTCAATGTTTTTCTCTGCCCTCTGAATGTTTTTGAAACCATAATCCCTTATATATTCTAAGAACATACATTATTCTATCTTTATCTCCACTGATTTGGCAAGCAAATGCTCGTAGGAATACTCTTTAAATCTTTTAAAGAGGAGGTAGACCCATGTATACATTCACAGTAATTTTATTCCTAATTCTTTGGAAATGTCGTTGAAATGTCTATCGAGGGTATAGATGGAGCATCTGTGTTCTTTTGCAATCACAGCAATATAGCAGTCTATTAGATTTACACTCTTACCTTTTTTTCGTATACCGAATGAAAGTTTCCCAGCTTTGAGCCATGTATCTTCTTTTTGATCTACAATCTTAAATGCATCGAGAAAGTTAGCAATAACAGCGATTTCTTTCTCTGAATGAGCACCCTGTATGAGTCCAGCAATAACTATCTTCGGGACAAATATCTGAGAATCCGAAAGAAGGTTCTCTAACTTTTCCGATAAATCTCTATTTGCCTTCTGGAAGTAATTAATCCATACAGAGGTATCTACGAGGACATTACCGTTCATAGTGCCTGAGTTCTTCAGCGGTAAGGTCAAATTTCAACTTACCTTTCATAGACTTTATCTTTTCAATTTTTTTATGTCTTAGATACTCTGCTATAGCCTCTTTTACCGCTGTTGCCTTACTCTTCGCACCAGTCTCTTTCAGGAGCTCATCGAGTATATCTTTTTCGATCGTTATTGTTGACCTCATAGAACTATTATGATATATCTGCACATAAAAATCAAGTAATTTTATGCATTATTGATGCACAATTGTTACCTTAACCTCGGATCTATCGCATCTCTTATGCCTTCACCGAGAAGATTGTAACTGAGAACGGTCATGAGGATGGCAAGCCCCGGAAAAAGCGAAAGCCACCATGCTATCTCTATATTGTCTTTCCCTGAAGTAAGTATCCCACCCCAGCTCGGTGTTGGTGGCTGGACACCAAGTCCGAGAAAGCTGAGAGCAGATTCTGTAAGAATTGCACCTGCAACACCCATCGTAGCTGCAACAAGCACGGGTGAGAGGGCATTTGGCAGTATTTGTTTGAATATTATCCTTATATCACCAGACCCAACCGCCTTTGCTGCAGAGACATAGTCCCTCTCTTTGAGGGTAAGAAACTCTGCCCTTACAAGCCTTGCTACATCCATCCATGCGGTTACACCTATAACAATCATAATATTCCAGATACTCGGTTCAAGTATTGAGATAACCGCAAGGATAAGAAAAAATGTCGGGAAACAGAGCATTATATCCACAAAACGCATGAGGATATTGTCTACCCTTCCACCGTAGTAACCTGCAATCGAACCAACGATTATTCCGATCATTATAGCTATTCCAACTGCTATAAAACCTACCTTGAGCGAAACCCTGGAGCCCAACAACATCCTTGAAAGTACATCCCTGCCGAGCTCGTCTGTGCCGAGTGGATGCGTCTTTGTTGGATGAGAAAGGATGTTATCCGTATCTATGAAGTTCGGGTCATAGGGTGCGATTGTCTCTGCAAAGAAAGATACTGCAAAAAGCAAAAGGACCACTATACCACCTGCTACACCGAGTGGATTTCTACTAAACCTCTTCCAGAAAAGATATGTGATGGTAAACACCACAGCACCTAACTGAGTCCCAAAAATCTTGTGATACTACCCTCCCCAAAAAGTCTACGACTTTTTGGGGTACCCCTTAGTTGGGGTGTCCCTATTTTAATTTCACCCTTGGATCTACAACTGCATACGCTATGTCTGCAAGGAGGTTTCCTATCAATGTGAGAAACGCACCTATAACGAGTATCCCCATTATGGTTGGATAATCCCTTGCCATTGTTGATGCGTAAAAGAGCTGACCCATTCCCGGTATTGCAAATATTGTCTCAAATATCACGCTTCCACCAATCAGCCCCGGGACAGAGAGTCCGAGTATCGTTACTATCGGCATGAGGGCGTTTCTCAGGGCATGTTTATATACAACATCTCTTTCAGATAGCCCTTTTGCTTTCGCTGTTCTTATATAGTCCTGCCTGATTACCTCAAGCATATTTGACCTTGTGTACCGTGAAAAGCCAGCAATTCCACCAAAAGCAGCAATAAAGACGGGCAGAATAAGGTGTTGTGCCCTGTCGAAAAGTAACTCGAGGGCAGACATGCCAGAGACATTAAGGCTCTGAATCCCTGATATCGGCAGCCATCCAAGTTTAACCCCGAAGAGTATCATAAGCAGGAGTGCAAGCCAGAATGTCGGAGTGGCAAATCCAATAAATACAAATACAGTGGTTATTTTATCAAAGAGGGAATACTGTTTTGTTGCTGAAAGGACACCAATCGGCACAGCAACAATAAAAATGAGTAACATGGAGAGCAGGTTTATAGTTATGGTTATAGGAATACGCTCCATTATCTTCTTTACAACAGGCCTTCCATCAACAAAGGAAGTGCCAAAATCAAAGTATACAAATCTTTTTAGCCAATCAAGATACTGGACATGTAATGGCTTATCAAGACCGTAGAGTTTCTTAAGGTTTTCCCTCGCCTGTGCAGATGCCTTAAGGCTCATCTCTGTTTCTACCTCTGCTGGTCCACCGGGTGCAAGATGAATAACAATAAATGTGATTAATGTGATACCGATAATCAGGGGAATCATCGTCAATAATCGTCTTGTGAGAAAACCAGCCATCAGAAAAAATATAGCATGAAATATAATAATTATGGTATAAAAAACTATATGGCTAAGTCTATTATGATACAGGGCACTGGCTCCTATGTCGGGAAAAGTGTGATAGTCGCCGGTCTCTGTCGTATTCTTAAACAGGATGGATTTTTTGTCGCACCTTTCAAGGCACAAAATATGGCGCTCAACTCATACATTACAGCAGAGGGAGACGAGATCGGAAGGGCTCAGGCAATGCAGGCAGAGGCTTCAGGTATCATACCAACGGTTGATATAAATCCTGTTCTTTTGAAGTCAAACTCTGATAACAGTGTGCAGGTTATTATTAAAGGAAAGGTCCATGCTGCAAATATCTCTGGGTCTGATTACTACCGAATGAAGGATCTTGCGTGGGAGGCTGTCAGGGAATGTTACAGTCGTCTGTCATCGCAATATGAGGTCATAGTAATAGAAGGGGCTGGTAGCCCCGCTGAAGTAAATCTAAAGGAACACGATATCGTTAATATGCGTGTTGCTGAGATGTCCGATGCACCGGTGATCCTTGTATCTGATATAGATAGAGGAGGAGTCTTTGCTTCCATAATTGGGACTCTTGAACTTCTTGAAGAGGATGAAAGACAGCGGATCGCAGGTTTTATAATAAATAAGTTCAGGGGTAATCTTTCACTCTTGAGACCAGGACTTGATTTTCTTGAGAAGAAGACAGGGAGACCTGTCCTCGGCGTCGTGCCCTTTTTCAAAGATATATACATCCAGGAAGAGGACGGCGTTGTATTCGATAGAGCACAGAGCACAGAGTATAGGGTACAGAACACAGAACACAGAACTAAGTTGAATATCGCTGTAGTGCGTCTTCCACATATCTCTAATTTTACAGATTTTGACCCCTTCAGGTTTGAGTCTGATGTAAAGATAAACTATGTCAACAGGCCTGAGAATCTAAGAAATGCCGATGCTATCATGCTTCCCGGGACAAAAAATACGATTGAAGACCTTATCGCTATAAAAAATTCAGGTATCGCAGATGTAATAGTAAATATGGCATCTAAAGGCATACCTGTGATAGGGATATGCGGTGGATACCAGATGCTCGGTAAAGTCATAAAAGACCCCTATCATGTCGAGACACATACGACAGAAATTGAAGGACTTGGACTGCTCGACATAGAGACCACACTTGAAAAGGAAAAAATAACATCACAGGTAGAGGCAGAATTAGTTCAAAGTTCAGAGTTGGGGGTATTGAAGGGTTATGAAATACATATGGGGAAGACATTGCTGGGTAATGGAGTCAGACCACTCTTTTCAATCAGAAGATTGACGAATAATAAGTCATCTGAAACCTCAAATCATCAACAAACTGATGGTGCTATAAACCCTGATGGTAGGATATGGGGCTGCTATATTCATGGCTTATTTGATAATGACTGGTTCAGAAGGAAATTGATAAACTTATGGAGGAATGACTGTCTCCAGAAGACATCAATCTACCAGATGGAAAGGGAAAAAGGTTTTAATAAATTAGCATCTTTACTCAGAAAACACATTGACATGAGTACTATTTATAGAATAATGGACAACTCAATGTATCTTTGATTTTTAATCTTTGATTTTTGATTTTTATTAAATGATAACCCCAATACAAACCCTGATTGCTTATCTACTTGATATTGCCTTTGGCGACCCTCGATGGCTACCCCATCCAGTAGTATGTATCGGAAGGGGAATTGGTGTCTTAGAGAAGATGCTCCGTTCCTATGCAAAAAATGCTTTACCAGAGAAAATTGGAGGCGCCATTATAGCAGTAGTTGTTATCGCCGGGACATATATCTTATCTACTATTTTCATAACCGTATCCTACCGTATCTCAGATATATCGGGGACCGTGGTCACTATATTTTTAGCCTACACCACCCTTGCAACCCGTTCGCTGGGTGATGTCGCATATAAAATCATATATTCTTTGAAAGAGAGGTCAATCAGTGAAGCGAGAAAGAATCTCTCGATGATAGTTGGAAGGGATACAGAGTCGCTTGAAGAAAAAGAGATACTCAGGGCTTCTGTAGAAAGCATTGCAGAGAATACATCTGATGGCATTGTTGCCCCTCTTCTTTATTTAGCAGTAGGTGGTGTGCCAGCCGCCATGGCATATAAAGCAGTTAATACCCTCGATTCTATGTTAGGCTACAAAAATGAGCGGTATATCAATATTGGCTGGGCATCTGCAAGGATTGATGATATAGTTAATTTCATACCTGCAAGGATAACAGGGGTCTTAATAGCTGCATCAGTTTTTGTTCTTTCACTAATTCGCAGGCTAAAGCCTGCGTCTACATCATTTTCTCGCTTCTCACTTCCCACTTCTCACTTCTCACTTAAGATAATGCTCAGTGATGGAAGAAAACATCCGAGTCCGAATGCTGGCATACCTGAGGCAGCAATGGCAGGGGCACTTGGAGTTAGACTTGGTGGAGAGGCATCTTATTCAGGTATAAAGGATTTTAAACCTTACATAGGTGAGGGTATGAATACGCTGGACGCCTCCAAGGTTGAAGATGCGGTGCGGATTATGTATACTTCATCTCTGCTGATGTTATTATTTACACTATCAGTGCAAATATTGAAAGGTTTATTTATATGATATAGTCTCTTCAACATCTTAAAAGTGACATTTTCATTGAAATGGAGCTTACTATGAATTATTTTCACGGTGGAAATATCTACAGTGCCTCGAGAAAATACAGGATAAAAGAAGAACGAATCATTGATTTCAGTGCCAGTATTAATCCACTGGGGGTCTCACGAAAGGCAAAGGCTACTATTAGAAAGGCAATAAAGAGGCTTCCTAATTATCCTGACCCCGATGTGGAAGCATTGAGAAGATTAATCTCCATCAGATATAACATCTCACCTGAGAGCATACTATGTGGTAATGGTTCAACAGAACTTATATATCTTATCCCGATGGCATTTAAACCTCATGGTGTTCTAATACCTCAGCCAACATTCTCAGAATATGAAAGGGCATGCCAGATAAGTTCTGAGTTGAGAGTTATGAGTTATGAGTTAAAGGAAGAAGATGGGTTTAAGATAAATCCTGATGAGTTTATATCACTCATCACTCATCACTCATCACTATCCTTCAACATGGCATTTCTCTGCAATCCAAATAACCCCACAGGACATTTACTCAAGAAAGACGAGGTTATGCGGTTGTGCAGTGCTGCGTTTGAGAGGAATATAATGGTTGTTGTCGATGAGGCATTTATTGACTTTACACCAGAAGAATCCATCATCAGAGAAGCATCAGAAAGCAGGCATGTGATTTGTCTCAGGTCATTCACAAAATTCTATGCACTCGCTGGATTGAGGATAGGATATGCAGTCACACACGCCGATACCGCGAAGCACCTCAAGGCGTTTAAAGAACCCTGGACGGTAAATACCCTTGCCCAGAAGGCATCTATAGTTAGCATGAAGGATAAGACATACATAAAGAATACATTTGAGGTAATAGCCAGTGAAAAGGAGTTTCTCCTTAAAGCGATTAAGAAGATAGATGGTCTTTCGCCTCTTCCATCTTCAGCAAATTTCTTGCTGATAAGGATTGAGGACGAGCGGTTCAATTCAACAAACCTGAGTGAAATACTTGCAAGAAGAGGAATGCTGGTCAGGGACTGTGCATCTTTTGGCATCGGGAACAGATACATCAGGATAGCTGTAAAAAGCCATGCGCATAATGCAAAACTTGTAAAGACCCTTAAGGGGATTTTTGGGGAGACTGGTTTTAAGGATAGTTAAAGAACCTGTGTTTGAGATTCCACAAGTAGTATTTTTCAAAGGCAACCTTTACCCACCTCACCCACCGTCCCTTCTTAAACAAAGACCTGTTTCTTGGAGGAAGAACAGGATCTGCCATCATCAGTGCCCCTTCATCTCCCATATCCATAAGGCATGTTACACTTAATTCAGATGGAGAGATACTGCCACCTTTAATATCAGAATAGATGTGCCTTGCAGCTTTTTTTGCCATCTTTACTGTCATATTCCCTGTTTTTGGCACACCTGTTGGAACTGGGGTCTGTTCAGGAGGGGCAATAGCAACAGAGACACCCACTGCATAGATATTTTTGTATTTTGTATGTCTATAAAACTCATCTACAGGTATAAATGCCCTTGGGTTACCGAGTCCAGATACCTCTACTGCTTTTACCCCTTTAAAGGCAGGGACTATCATTGAGTATTTAAAAGGAAGGGTTGTTCCATCCTTCAATCTGATATTTCCAGGGGTAATCTCCTCTATTGCAACATTCGGTAGAACCTTGATATCCCTTATTGCAAATTCGTCCTCCATCAGTCTTTTTGAGTTCTTGAGCCCAGCGATTCCGAAATGTCCTACATATGGTTCTGATGTTATAAAAAACATCGGCACCTTATGTCTTTTCCTTATTCTCCTCACCATTGAGTCAATTTCGAATGCAAATTCATAAGCAGGTCCAAAACAACTGACGCCCTGTGCAGAGCCTATCACAATCGGTCCCAGTCCCTCAAGAAATCTCTTCCATCCATAATGTGCCTTTTCTGCATGTTCGAGTGTGCAGATGCAATCCGTGTATTTATCAGGTCCAAGCCCTGGGACCGCCTCAAATTCAAGGTATGCACCTGTAGCAATTATTAGATGATCGTAATGAACAAGACCTGATGTTGTATAAACTATTCCTTTCTCTGGATCAATCTTTTCTGCAGCGGCATGGATAAATCCGATGTCACCCTTATCAAGCAATGGTTTTAGTTTGATTGTTATGTCTCTGGCCTTTCTCAAACCAAGTGCTAACCATGGTAGAGATGGGATAAAGACAAAGGTATCTGTGTCAGAGACTATTGTGATTTCATGCTTCCTGCCGAGCAGTCTCTTGAGTTCAAAGGCTGTGGTCAGACCACCAAAAGAACCACCGATGATAACAATGGTCAGCATGGCACCACCATGTTAAAAGCACCCAAGCACTCTGGTATTGTCCTTCATCATCCTGCTAACCAGGATATTATAATCTATGGGCTTTACCTCGGGCAAGAGGTCATCGGGGCTGTAACCTCTTAATTTTATATCATCATCGATAACAAGTATCTCTGCATCCTTACACAGTCCTTTATCAAGATTGCCTTTCAGCGTAAAGTATATCGCATCCTGTAAGAAACAGAGTGCCAACTTCGTGTTTTTACTAATCTCTTCGCTGATCTTTAATGCCCGTTTGAGCTCTTTTCCGGGCGGACTTGATAACAGAATCAATGTCTCCATATGCACCTCCAATTGGTCATAGACCAATCAAAAGATAAGAAATCCTTTTGACTCGCTTATAGTCTTTGCTATAAATTTCATGTTAGTTATTTTTATTCCCTCGACGAGATCATCTCCTGTTAAGCCTCTTTTTTTCGCAGATTCTTCTTCTGCGTAGACCTCAGGGCTTAACTCTTCTTCTGGTGAAATCATAGAGAAACTTTCCGCAAGATTTATCCACTCTGTTCCTTCTGTACTCTGACCCTTTTTACCAGTATAAACACCATCATCAACTAAAAAGAGGTAACCCTTAAAGTTATTTGACTCTGCACCGAGGAGATGTCTTATCGCCTCACCAGCATTGACCGTACCATAGGGCGATCTCCTTAATATTATCGAAACCTTATCCATCCTTACCTCCCTGTGAAGAATTTCATCTTATGAGACCCTTCGCTGCCCCTTCGCTACGCTCAGGGCTTCGGCTCAGGGTAAATGCGATTATTAAAAATTTAGTAGTCGCATTTAACTACCAATATTCAAAAATACCTTGCTTTCTCTCAGCAACTTAAAGAACTCCTTAAGCGATATCTTTGTGCATCCTTCGATAAAATCATCTTCCGCAGGACCACGGAAGTGGACACAACTCCCTCAGAGAAGCACCTTGAGGCCTTTCTGTATAAGTCTACTGAAGCCTTCAATCGCACTCGGTAGACCTTTTCCCTTCTGATTACGCATAAAACAGTATATACCGTCGCCAGATGCAATGAGATTAACCTGATGTCCTGCATCAAGTGCTGCCTCTGCAAGCCTTATAGCAGTATAGGTGTTCTCGTGGGTATAAGGCGATGTGCTTAATACTAAGGTCAATATCTCTGCCACATTCTCACCTCCTTTACACTGCCCTCATATATTCAATTATTCTAATATTATTATATTTTAATGAAATTCGATTGTCAAGTTTTTCGGGGCTCAAGGTCTTTAAAAATTTCTTAATATGAGCATGTATAACAATCTCTATGCCTATTTTTATGTTAATATATTAATAAAAATATGATAGAATAATTTTGTAATGAAAAATCATAGCCCTTTTAACTCAAGCGAAATTAACGTTCACCTATTGCGAACCTTTTATGTTTTAGCAAAAAAAGGAAGCTTTAGCCGAACTGCAGAAGAACTTTGTGTCACCCAGCCAGCAATAAGTATACACATTAAAACATTGGAAGACTATTATGGGGTTGGACTTTTTGATAAGGTAGATAAAAAATATGTTTTAACCGAGGCAGGGAAAGCGCTTTATCATTATACAGAAAGAATTTTCAATTTAATCGATGAATCAAAAAGGACGCTCAGTGGTTTTATTGATTTTCAACGTGGAAGTCTATCTTTGGGTGCAAGCAGTAATATAGGTGTTTATATTCTACCCTGTTTACTTGGTGATTTTAAGAATATATTCCCTAAGATAAATATCCAGGTCTCCATCGGCAATACAAAAACAATTGAGCAGAAGATATTAAATAACGAAATTGACATCGGGTTAGTAGAGGCGCAAATTCGTAGTCCAGAAGTGGTTATAGAACATTGGAGGGAGGAGAAACTTGTTTTGGTTACTTCACCAAAACATCCTTTTGTGAAACTTAAGAAGGTCAAGCCTTCTCAATTGACAGGTGAGCCATTTATTGTTGGTGAACGTGGGTCAGGTACACGTCGTGTATTGCAAGATAAAATACCTTCTATTGTAGATCACTTGAAGATTTTTCTAGAACTTGGAAGCACAGAAGCGGTTAAGAAAGCGGTTGAAGAAAACTTAGGTGTTTCAATTGTTGGAGAAAATACAGTTACTCGAGAGCTCAAAAGTGGCAGTTTGAAGTCAATTCAAATTGATGGGGTTGAATTGAAGAAAAAATACAATATAATTTATTTGAAAGGGAAAATTTTTACGCCTGTTATAAAGGAATTCATAAATTACCTGCATACTTCTAAATGCTAAATTTGCAAAGCGTTTCAGAGAAAATGGGGAAAGTTAACTGTGACTTATAAAAAGCCTCTTGTATATTACACACACAAGGCACCACCAGAAGGTCCTGATTTACTTAAGCCTTTCTGTGAGGTGATTGAAAATGAGAGTTATGAAAGCCCTTCAAAGAGGGATATTATTCTAAGCGCCAAGAATGCCCATGCTTTATGTTGTTTTGTACTAGATCTTATAGATGAGGAAATAGTCGCCTCCTGCTCACAATTGAGAATTATATCAATATTCGCCAGAGGATATGATAATGTTGATGTAGCTGCAGCAACAAGAAGGGGCATTTGGGTTACACAAGTACCTGAATTATTGACAGAGCTAACAGCTGATCTAACCTGGGCACTCCTCTTAGCTGTTGCCCGAAAGCTTATTTCAGCCGATTCTTTTGTACGATCTGGTAAGTTTTCAGGCTGGAGTCATCCTACACCTTTTTTGGGAAGCAATATCTTTGGAAAAACTCTGGGTATTATCGGAATGGGTGAGTTAGGAAGGGCTATTGCATGTCGTGCATCAGGGTTCAATATGACGATACTTTACTATCAAAGACATCGCCTTGATATTGACCGTGAGAGAAAGTTAAGTTTAATATACGTACCACGAGATGAGATATTCAGGCAATCTGACTTCATATGTATTGCTTCACCTTTGACTAACGAAACATTCCACCAGATATCCACAAATGAACTCTCTTTAATGAAGCCTTCGGCTTATCTTATTAATACGGCACGTGGCTCAGAGGTCGATGAAGAAGCAGTTGCAAAAGCACTCAAGGAGAAAAGAATTACTGGCTATGCTGCTGATGTATTCGAAATGGAAGATAAACAATTCCTTACCCATCCTTCCTATGTTAATAAATATCTTATTGATCATCCAGATTGTACCGTTTTAACGCCCCATCTTGGCGCTGCAGTTATGGAAACACGCATCGAAATGGCAAAAATACAGGCTCTTAATGTTTTACAGGCTCTAAAAGGAGAAAGACCTTTCGGAACGGTTAATGATGTTCCTCTAAAGCCAGCAATAATAACTGACTAATGTAAAGGCTTATACTTACCCTCCTATCCTATCACCTTTGTCTTTATTGCGAAAACTATAAAATTATTTTAAAAAATTTAAAAAATTATTAATTTGACTTATATTTTTAATGCTCTATAATTGAAAGTAGAAGGAGGTGAATAACGGAGGATACCAACAGAAGTCGTAAGTAAAAATTATCTAATAAATGGTAAGGCAGTGAAGAATGAAAGGAGAAAATGGAAAATGAAAGAGGGGAAAATTGTAATGACTGGTGGCACAGGTTTTATCCTGTCTCATGCTGCTGAGAGATTAGCCGAAACAGGGAGGGAAATAGTTTTATTTGATAATAATGAGCAACACACTTTGCCTGAATATATCAAAGAGTTTCTCAACAAGAGAAAAAATGTTAAATATGTAAAAGGCGATACCAGGGATAAAGCCGCTGTGGATGCTGTTATTAATAAGGACACAGAAGTTGTCTATCATTTCGCAGCTCTTATGGGAACGAGTTCACGTTTTAGAGAATGGCAAATCCCAACAGTGGAAGTAAACGTTATTGGCACGATAAATGTTTTGGAAGCCTCTCTAAACGCTGGGGTAAAGTACTTCGTCCATCCTCCCAGGCCAGCCCTTGCCGTCTGGTTGACTCCATATATTATTAGTAAAACCGCACAGACACTATTTACCCAGATGTACAATATTGTTTTTGGACTTCCCACTATTGGTCACAATATTGCAAATTGCTACGGTCCAAGAGAGCGCGCTATACTCAACCCGAATCCATTACGGCCTCACGAGGGAAGGAAATTTATGGCATCGAATATCATTGCTGCGCTTAAAAATGAACCTGTCATCGTCTTTGGAGACGGAGAACAATCTTCAGACTTTGTTTATGTTGACGATGTTGTGGATGCGATACTGATTCAAAAGGAATCTGCCATAGGCCAGGTTTGTGATATCGGGACTGGTATATCCACACCTGTAAAAAAGGTTGCTGAGATGATAATAGAACTAACCAAAAGCAAATCGAAAATAGAATATTTGCCACTGAGGACAGGAGAAGTGAAGTTACATACTAAGGCTGATCTAACAAATGCCAAAAAATACCTCGGTTGGGAACCAAAAGTATCTCTCGAAGAGGGAATAAGAAAAACTATCCCCTATTACGCTAAGCTTTTGGGGATAAAATCCCCTGTATAAAGTCTGCTAAAGGATATAAGGAGGAAGGGAGATTTATGAAACCCAAAAGAAAAGTTTGAAATTAGATGATAAAGGAGTGAGAAAAATGACAGCTAAAGAAGTTGTAAAAGCTTTAAAATGGCCCGAATTTGAGGGTCTCCCGCTAACAGAAGAACAAAAATTGGCTTACGATCGTTTCAGGTTCTGGCGGATTGTAATAGCCAGTTCAATCTGGTATAGTTTTTATTATCTGGGGCGTCTGAATTGGGGAGTATGTATGCCCTGGATAATAAAAGATTTAGGATTTACCAAGATGCAATGCGGTATGGTCGCCACGGGTTTGCTCTGGTCTTATGCGATAGGAACTTTTCTCGCTGGACGTTGGGGCGATAGATATGGACCGAGGATAATGCAGACGATTGGAGGAGTTGGAACCACTATCTTAAATATCCTCACCGCCCTCCAAAGCACATTTACAGGAATATTTACCACTTATACGATTAATGGCTTTGTGCAGGGTCAGGTATATGCGCCAACTAATATGTTGATTACCCAGTGGTACCCCAAGTCGAGAAGGGGATTTGCAACCGGTATTTATGGAACCTCGATGGGCGTTTCTTCACTGGTGGCATGGGCGATAACAGGATATACCGTAGCTAACTATGGTTGGAGAGCAGCGTTTATATGGCCATTGCTCATATTCACCCTTCCTACAACAATTGCCCTTAGGTTTTTAGTCAAAAACAAGCCAGAAGATGCTGGCTTCCCACCATATAAAGAGAGGTTAGAGAAAAGCATCTCAGCCGAAGCGGAGAAGTTAAAAGATGAAGAAATAAAGGGTGTTAGGGCCTGGCTTATGTTATACAAGAATTGGAAATTTCTATTTATATGCTTATCCTCTTTTTTCGTCTACATTGGGAGATTTGGCCTTCTAACATGGATACCTCTATTTTATGCCGAGACTGCAGGAATTAAACTGAAGGCTGTACCAATTATGACCTTTGCATTACCTCTTGGAATGATGTTCGGTCCTATAACCGCTGGATGGATATCTGACAAATTCTTTAAGGCCAAAAGATTTCAAATGATCTGCACCTATTTTGTTGGGTGTATAATAGTTCTTCTTTTAATGGGTTTTATACCCATTAAGACGATGGGTCTTACTTGGGCCATAGTCTTACAGGTGCTCGCTGGTTTATTTGTGCTTGGAATAAATGGAGTTCTCTTTACGGCAGGCTGTGACTTTGGAGGTAGAAAAATGGCTGGGACTGCTGTAGGATCGCTCAACCTTTTTAACTATACTGGTGCGGGCGTTCAAGGAATATTGATTGGCGGTATCCTGACGGTGACAGGAGGAAACTGGAGTATTGTGTTTATAACTATCGCCGGATTGATGATAATAGGAACGGTCCTAACATTTTTAACTAAAGAATAATCTAAAGGAGATCTATTATGTTTAAAAAAATACTTGTGCCATTGGACGGATCGAAATTAGCAGAAAATGCATTGGATCCCGTCGAGGTATTGGCAAAGCAATCCAACGCTGAAGTAATCCTTTTCCACGCTCTCAGTTATGTTACTGTCTATACAGATATAGAGCAGCCAGCAGGTATTTGCACAGTTTGCGAGGCAGATGAAAAACAAAAGGCAGTGGTAGAGAGGTATCTTTCTAAATTGGCTGGGCAGTTAAACTCAAAAGGGGTAAAGACTTCTTGGGTTGTTTCCACAGGTGAGCGTGTACCAAACCAGAAAGAAAACAACATTAGTCTTATTGTTATGTCTACCTGTGGAGTATCCGGAGCCTATCCTGCGGTCTTGGGAAGCGTGGCTGAAAAGGTCATAAAGGGAGGGCCTGAAACAGCAATCCTTATAATGTGTCCAAAAGGCGTCGAAAAACTGTGTAGAGTTTAGCCTCCAGACAAACTGTGTTTAAAAAACGAGTATTAGTGGGCTCAATTGTGTAAGTGATTGAGCCCATTGTTAATCAGGGTCTCCTTTATTAATGAAAATAACGCTCATATACCCCCCATGGCAGTTTTGGTCTCCGAGTAAACTATACCCATTAGGTGTGACTTATTTAGCATCTCAGTTAATCCACTGTGGATTTGATAATGTTGATATTGTTGACTTGAACTTTGAAATATCCGAGCCCCAAAATGTCTTTAAAAAATCTGTGGAGTTAATAGAAAAAAGAAATGCAGATATCTTAGGATTAACATGCTGGACGGTTCATCTCCCATTCTGTATAGAATTTGTTAAGATGTATAAAAAGAAATATCCAGATGTGAAAATCATTATGGGAGGTGTCCATGCATCCTCTCAACCAGAGGATCTAATGAAATTATGTCCGGTGGACATAATTGTGAGGGGCGAAGGAGAGGAGACGGTCGTTGATTTAGTCCGTGCAATCAAGAAAAATAAGGATCTGGGCGAAGTCACTGGTATTTCATATCGTAAGGATGGGGTAATTCATCATACTCAGGATAGACCCTTAATTAAAAATCTGGATGCTATCCCTTTTCCTGCCTATAATTTACTCCCACCAATAGAAAAATACCAACCTCTTAATCGCAAATATGTTTTTTCCATTCTCGCCAGTCGCGGTTGCCCCTACAGATGTATTTTTTGTTCAGCCAATCGCTTATGGAAATTTCAAAGGAGAAGAAGCCCTGAGAATGTTTTGAAGGAGATTAAGTGGCTCGCAAATAAATATGAAGTTGGGTTTATAAGGTTCGAAGATGACACCCTTACAATTAATCGTGACTGGGCATTTAAATTATTTGATTCATTAAAAGGGTTATCTATTCACTTTGACTGCCTGACAAGGATTGATAAAGTTGATTTTGAGTTACTTAAAATGATGTTCAATGCTGGTTGTGAAGGAATCTATCACGGCGTAGAAAGCGCTTCTCCAAGATTATGGAAGCTTTTGCATAAAGGCTTTCCCGCATGGGTAGATATAGAATATATCAAAAAGTTGATTATAGAGGAAGTAAGTCTGGGTTTAAATCCTACAGTGTCCGCAATGATTGGTATCCCCACGGAGACAAAAGAAGAAATAAATCTAACCTTTGATTTAATGTGTGAGATTAAGAGGCTTGGAGGGAGGACCCAACTCTGGATAATGACACCTTATCCCGACACAGAGGCAATCGCGCTATATAAAGAAAATTTAATCAGGATAGATAGGTGGCGAGAGCTTAAACAGTTTGATGTGTTTTCAATGGTTCCTCGCGAAGCGTATTCGCATCTGATAAAGAAATATGCACCATTAATTCCCGACAATTGGATTTTTAAAAATGAAATAAATGATTTTCGAGAAATGAAAGAGCTTTACTTAAGTGGTGCCAGTCGGATTTTGGGAGAATTAGAATTTGTATAGCTCAAAAGACATTAAAATTTATGCTATTGATAATGAATGTCACAGAATCTTTAATCAAGCATTTGCAAAAGACCCCTACTATCTTCCATCAGAGTTAATATTCCCCTCGAGTATTCAGGGCTTTACCCTGTGTGATAAAAAAAGTAAAACTCCTATTGCAAGCTTTTATTGTTTTCCCTATATCGCAAAACGAAGATGGAGAAAAGAAGGGGTTCTTCGAATAACGAGACCCCTTATACTTCAATGCGATACGAAACTTAAAAAAGAAGCAGTTAATATCTTGATGCAGGAAATCTACGAAATAGGCAACAGAGCTGGAGTTAATGCTATCGAAGTAGAACTTTACAGGGAGATCAATTCAAAAATATTTTTCCCTTCTGCCAGTTGTGCCATAAATACATATAATACCACAGATTGGATACAGATATTCGAAAGCTATGGATTTGTATGTAGCAAAGTAACTCTTTGCTTTGAGTTGAATCTGGACGAATTTAATGAAGACAATGATCAACAAATACATATTCGAAAATATATAGCCGATGATGAGGAAGATAAAAAAATGTATTATAAGCTATGGTCCCTCAGTGATGATTGCCCCTACTATTTTGGCAATTATGGTTTTTGGTATTCCAATGTCTTTGGATGGCCACGGGTCTGGTATTCAGAAATCGCACACATTTTAAACAGGGATGATTACATTCTATTTGCCGAAAAAGGCAAGGAAATTACAGGATTTATCCATTGGTGGCCCAATTTGTATTCATTAATGATAAAAGGCGGACGCAAGGCTATCTTTGTTAAAGAAAATTATGTAGAAGAATTGCTTGACAATATCCAAGAAGGAAAGATTTTTAAAATTATTGTAAATAAGAAAATGAAAAATGATAAGGACCTGATTGAAAAGACTTTAATAAATGAAGCCGTAAAGATTATGAAGAAAAAATTTAAATTTAAAAGATGTCAGATTGGAAATATTCCCATGGAAAACATAAATATATCTTCATTTATCCAGGAAAATGGTGGAAAGAAAGTCCATGAGGTTTGGTTAATGCGTAGTAAATATCATGCCCGCTTCAGATGAAATAATTGGCAGTCTATGAACTAACCGAAGAAAATATCTTATATCTGAATGTTTCTGGTTCAAAATAGTCTAAGGAATCCCCATCTACTTCACAATAAGGATACATAAAATAATTTAAGGGAGTTTTATTCTGAGGTGGATTTAATGTAAAGTCCCTTGCATGGTTGAAGGCAAGCCAGTTATCTTCCCAGTTACCAAATAGATATTCCTTTATCTTTTTGACCTTTGCATTTTTAAGTGATAAATCCTCCTCAAGGATAACCTTTCTCACATCTGCAGGGTCAACAGGAACCCATCCATATCCTGTTACATAGAACTCTGCCTTACAGTGTTGTGCCGTTGTTATATCCCCTTTCTTACCTAAGGATTGAGCTATATTAAATTTATCAACCCTTATTCCAAAGACTTCTCTTGTGGGTATCTTAGAAGCCCTAACAAGGGCAACAAAGAGAGAGTTAATATCAACACACTTTCCACAAAATTTACCACTTTTAAGGATAGATTCTACATTTCCAAGTCCACACGCCTTAACTCTTGGCTCCCTGTATGTGTTTTCAATGACCCAATCATAGATTGCTTTTACCTTTTCTACGACACTCTTCTTTTCCATTGTAATTCTATCAGCATATTCTTTGACGATTTTATCTGTTGGTATATGGAGGGTTGGCATTAAGAATATCTTTATGTCCTCTGGAATATTTCCATCTTCATTCACTTTGCTCCATTCAGTGTTCCTTTCTCCTATCTCTACATCAATTTTCACCTCTATTTTTTTAGTTTTTCCTCCTCTCCACTCTATATAAAGCATTGGGGTGTCGTATATATCTTCTCTAAATACACCTGACTCTGAAAAATTTCCTTCACGATTAAGGGATATGAGTTTTTGATAATCAGTATCAACAGGTAAAGGTAACCAGACGGATGTTATTCTGCCTCTTTGATTTATCGATACACTATATAAGATTTTTACCATCATGTCCTATATCCCGTTGCATCGAAGAAGTCTTACCTTTGCCAATCATCATCTTTCACTACCCTATTATAATAAGAGGAGGCAATCGCCTCCTCTTACTTTATTTCATACTAACAACCTTCTATACCCTACATCTTAAGGGCTTGATACTTGCTATAGGCAACAATATTGGTCTGTAGACTTTGCATCGATTATCTTGCTTTTAAAAGCATTCTGGGCGCAGAAAATCACATCTTCTTCATAGGCGATAGAGACAGTATTTTCCTTTGACACATCAACAGCTGCAAAGGCAACCGAGAAAATTAACCCAAGGACCATCATGGATAGCAGTGCTATCTTTAAAACTCTCATTTTGTCTTCCCTCCCTTCTATCTTACATACCTTTGTCTGATCCATCTACTTCTTCTGTTCACCCTCATATATTCAACTATTCTAATATTATTATATTTTAATGAAATTCGATTGTCAAGTTTTTTTGTTGAGACTTTGGTTTTGCAATTTCTCACCGGATATTATAATATTTGATTTTATGAAGATTCCTCAGAATATACTTGAACATATAGGCTCAACACCATTCGTAAAGTTACATAGGATCGTCTCCCCCTATATTGCAGAAATATGGGCAAAGCTTGAAGGGTATAATCCTGGAGGAAGTGTTAAAGACAGGATCGCCCTTTCCATGATAGAATCTGCTGAAAAAGATGGAAGACTCAAGCCTGGTGGCACAATCGTGGAGCCAACAAGTGGAAACACAGGTATCGGGCTTGCAATGGTTGCTGCAGTAAAAGGATACAGGCTGATACTTACCATGTCTGAGGCTATGAGCATTGAGCGAAGAAAAATCCTTCTTGCCCATGGGGCAGAACTTGTTCTAACCCCATTTGAAAAGGGAATGAAAGGTGCCATTGAGAAGGCGGAAGAACTTATAGCAGAGAATAAAGGATACTTTATGCCAGATCAGTTCGCAAATCCAGCAAATCCTGAGATACACAGAAGGACAACTGCACGAGAGATACTGGATGCCATTGGTAAGGAGACAGCAGCCTTTATTGCAGGTGTAGGGACAGGTGGAACTATTACAGGAGTTGGAGAGGTTCTGAAAGAGAAGATTAAGGAGATAAAGATAATTGCAGTTGAGCCTGCTTTTTCCCCTGTGCTGTCAGGTGGAATGCCAGGTCCTCACAGGATTGAAGGGATAGGTGCAGGATTTATACCCTCTGTTCTGAATACGAAGATTTATGACAGGATTATCGCCGTAACAGATGACGATGCCGAATATACGGCAAGGAGGCTTGCAAAAGAAGAAGGCATCTTTGCCGGGACATCCTCTGGTGCATCTGCATGGGCTGCGATAAAGGTAGCAGAAGAAATAGGTAAAGGCGGAAAGGTGATTGTTATATTCCCCGATAGAGGTGATAGATACCTGAGCACAAAACTATTCGATTATGGCTAAAAGCTCTGGCATTTTTGCAATACTTCGCTCTATTGCCTCTATTGTGTGCACCTCTATTGTCAGCAGTGGATTAACTGAGGTTTCTTTCAACATCTTAAAGAATCCATGAAAATCTATATTCCCATCGCCTATGGCTAAATGGTCGTCGGACAGACCATTATTATCATGGAGATGTAATTCCTTAATTTGGTTGCTGAGTCTTTTAACCCATTCCATGATATCTGCCTTTGAAAAGATGTTAAAATGCCCTATATCAAAGCATATCCCAAATCTCCCTGATGGGATATGATTTACCAGACTCTCAAGTGTTGATGGGTCTTCCTCGAATATGTTTTCTATCGCTATCAAGCATTTTAGAGGTTCTGTTTTCTCGAGTATTATACTCCATGTCTTAATGCTATTGGTGAGCCATTCATCTTTATGACCATGGAACCTCCATTTATTAAAACCTGGATGAAAGACTATTGCCTTTGGTCTTAAGATAAGCGCAATATCAATTAACTGAAGAAACCTCTTAAGGGTAACTTCTCTGACAAGTCTGTCCACCCCTCCTGGGCTCAGGTCTATGAATGGGGCATGAAAAGTCACAGAAGGTAAATAATCTAAATATCCCTTTAGTCTCTCTATATCAGTTCCGGTTACAGTATCAAGTGTATCTGCATTGAGGTATATCTCTAAATCAAGACGCCGTTTCCTTACAAGTTCTATATTTTCAACGAGTTTTTTGTATGGTAAATGGATATGAAGATGATTCACCTATGATTTTACCTCTGCTGGTTTATTTGCATCAGATTTCTTTTCTCTTTCCTCAGTCCTTACTTTTTCGGACTCCATAGCCTTTTTTCTTGACTCAGATGGATAATCAGTCACATACCATCCTGTCCCTTTCAGCACAAAGGCTGAAGGCGATAATATTTTCTTCACGGAACCACCGCAGACCCTGCACACTGTAACAGGGGGGTCATTGAACCTCTGAATGACCTCAAAGACTTCGCCACATTGGTTACATTCATACTCGTATACTGGCATCTAAGAACACCTCCAGACGAATTCTCAAATTATAGTGTAAAGGTATAACATAATCCTGTGTGGAATTTCAATCAAACCGAAGTACCGGCAGGTTTAACCTTGAAGTCTCTTCCTTAGCAAATTATTCACAACTGCAGGATTTGCCTTACCCTTCGTTGCCTTCATCACCTCTCCTACAAAGAATCCAAAGAGTTTTTCCTTGCCAGACTTGAATGCCTTTAATTCTGAGGGGTAAGATTCAAGGACATTATCTATCACTTTTATAATCTCTTCTTCGTCCGATATCTGAATCAGTCCTTTTTCCTTCACTATAGTATCTGCGTCCTTGCCTGTCCTGTACATCTCCTCAAATACCGTTTTTGCAATCTTTCCGCTTATAGTGCCATTATCGATAAGCTTGAGCATCTCGGCAAGCTGTGATGGCTTCAGGGAACATTCCTCGATAGACTTATTCTCTTCGTTAAGGAGTCGTGTGAGTTCTCCCATCACCCAGTTGCTTACGGCCTTAGGCCCGGAAACGCTCGGAGCATATGATGCTGTAGCATCCTCGTACCAGTCGGCAAGGGGCTTTTCAGATGTGAGAAGGTCAGCATCGTATTCAGGAAGCCCATATTCTTTCATAAATCGTTCCCTCTTTGCATCAGGGAGTTCAGGGAGTGTTTTCCAGATGTCCTCTACCCATCCCTTATCAATTACGATTGGAACAAGATCTGGCTCAGGAAAGTAGCGGTAATCGTGTGCCTCCTCTTTTGTTCTCATGGAAAGCGTTATCCCCTGATTTACATCCCAGAGCCGTGTCTCTTGCTCTATAATCCCTCCCCTTTCTATCACTGCAATCTGTCTTCTGATCTCATAATCCAGTGCAAGTCTTACATGCCTGAAGGAATTCATGTTCTTTATCTCGGTCTTTGTGCCAAGTTCCCCAGAACCGGCTGGTCTTATAGAAACATTGGCATCACACCTGAGTGAGCCCTGTTCCATATTCCCATCACATACCCCTATGTAGCGGAGTATCGTTCTGAGTTTTCGCAGGTATTCAGCCGCTTCCTCGGGGCTTCTTATATCTGGCTCGCTTACTATTTCCATCAATGGGACACCTGTTCTGTTTAGGTCTACATGACTGGCACCAACTATACCTTCATGCAGGTTTTTACCTGCGTCTTCTTCGAGATGTATACGGGTTATACCGATTCTTTTCTTTTTGCCGTCCGAGAGGATCTCTATGAATCCATTCCTGGCTATTGGTAATTCATACTGTGATATCTGATAGCCTTTTGGCAGATCGGGGTAAAAATAGTTCTTTCTTGCAAAACGGCTGTATTCGGCAATTTCACAGTTCATCGTAAGTGCAGTCTTTATAGTGTATTCAACCGCCCTTTTATTCAATACTGGAAGCGCTCCAGGCATGCCTATGCAAACAGGACAGGTCTGGGTATTAGGTGTCTCACCAAACTTTGTGCTACACCCACAGAATATCTTTGAATCTGTTAATAGTTGGGCATGAACCTCAAGTCCTATAACCGCTTCGTATTTCATCGTTCCTCTTACTATATTTTACAATTTTTCAGGTCAAATCTTCCATGCCTTCATCGCTTCATTGTAAAATTCTTCAGGGATTGAACGATATTTCGGAGAAAAATGAAAAATAGTGAGTTCACGGACATTTGCCTGTCTTGCTATTTCACCCACCTGTTTCGCAGTAAGGTGTCCCCTCATCATAGCCCTCTCCCTATCTCTGTCAAGGAATGAAGCCTCACAGTAAAAGATATCTGCATTAGCAGCTAAGGTGATTATCTTACGAATATTCTCATCTGTATATTGGGCGTCTGTAACATAGACTATCTTCTGTCCTTTTGTTATCATTGCTATCTCTCTGGTTATCTCACCAAGAGAGAATCTTTTCTCTTCTCTTTGTCCATTTGTCTTCCAGTATGCAATAAACGGGTAATCCTCTGGAAGACCTTTTCTTATACATTCTTTTAGATCGCTGAGCCATGGTCCAACAGGAATACCAGACTTTTGCAATCTATCTTTGTTTATGTTTATTCGCATTTTCTCCTCGATAGAAAATGCTAGCGAAGGACATCCCCAAAAACCTTGTGATTTTGGGGAAACCTCCGAAGGTATATTGTGATCAAGATGTTCGCATCTCACAAGAAACTCAGATTCGTCAAGGAGAATACCATTGAATCCTTTAGAACCTTCTATCTGCTTTTCAAATCTTTCTGTGCATCCAAATGTTGCTACATCTATCCTGTCAGTGTCCACTTCATGAACAATAAATCTCGATTGATAACCATCTATAAGATTCCATGTATACCCTGATAGTTTCCCTTCCACATTTGAAATGATACCGGATGGGCCAAATATCCTGAGTTCCTTCCCCCTTCCGAGAAGTACCCTTAGCATGTAGTCAAATCCGATAAAGTGGTCAATATGTGTATGTGATACAAATATATCCGATACCTTGAGGGCGTTTCTTGGCTCAAGGACATCCATGTGTCCGAGGTCAACAAGCAATGCCCTTCGTTCTCTCAGAATACTTATGAAGAGACATGGATCATCGAATGGACCATTAAGCATCTTTGAAACGAAAAACTGACTCATAAAGCAAATCTCTAAACCTGGGGACCCCCATTATTAACTCCGTGAATAAATAATTCCTTCTATAATCATTATAACTGTTACGACCATAAATCCAAAGAGAAAAGCAAGTATATTCAAAAGTTGCATCTTCAAGATAGCATAGAGTATAAGGATAAGAAAAGAGAGCTTGATTATCGAGAGAAAGACAACCACTTTTTTAGCCTTCTGGTGACCTATCACACCACTCACAGTAATGCTTATTAATCGCAGATTCCCCAATCCAATGAGTCCACCAATCATTATGCTTAAAGGGAAAATGACATTACCTCCAGCTATGATATAGGTTATAACCATTACAGGAAAGAGAATAATTACGCTTCTTTTCTCTATCCGTCTTAAAAGATTCTCTGTATCCATTACTGTTGGGTTTTTTTAAACATCCTGACGAGATTTCTAAAACCTGCGATTAGACCGAGAAGGAAGAATAAAAGAGCCAACCACGGTGATGTTCCAAAGAGATTATCGAGATAAAGCCCTATTGCTAATCCTATCACTGTGGCGATTACGATTGTAAATCCAACAGTGCTGAGAACAAGCATCCTTCGGATAAACTTCTTATCTTCTTCTTTCATTATTTCAGGCTTTCATAGGATGCCTTTACAGTCTTTTCTATGTCTGTGGTGGTGTGTGCTATTGAAAGAAAACCAGACTCAAATTGAGATGGGGCAAGGTATATGCCTCTGCTTAGCATTCCTTTGAAATACCTTGCAAATACCTTTGTATCAGACATCTTTGCAGATGCGTAGTCCCATACATCACCATCTGTAAAGAATACACAGAACATAGAACCTACCCTATTAAAAGTAGCTTTTACACCTGCCTTTTTAGATGAGTCCTTAAGTCCTTCCTCAAGCATACCTGAAAGTCTATCGAGGTCTTTATATATTGACCTTCTATCTTTATACAGTATGCTGAGTGTTTCTACACCTGCTTTCATCGCAAGTGGGTTACCTGAAAGTGTTCCTGCCTGATAGACCTTCCCTTCTGGAGAGACAACAGACATGATATCCTTTCTACCACCATACGCACCTACAGGAAGACCTCCACCTAAAATCTTCCCCAGGCATGTCATATCTGCTTTTATACCATAAAGTTCCTGAGCACCACCAAAAGCCACCCTGAAACCCGTAATAACCTCATCAAATATCAGCACAATATCGTATTTCTGTGTTATCTCCCTGACACCCTGAAGGAATCCCTCTCCTGGAGGCACACAACCCATGTTGCCAGCTATGGGCTCTATTATCACACAGGCAATATCTTTATAAGACCTATCTATCGTTTTCTTCAACGCATTGAGATCATTATAGGGGAGTGTGCTGGTATTTTTTGTATAGTCTTTTGGCACACCCGGACTGTCTGGGACTCCAAAGGTTGCTGCACCTGAACCTGCTCGCACAAGGAGACCGTCTGCATGTCCATGATAGCATCCATCAAATTTTATGACCTTATCCCTGCCTGTAAATCCCCTTGCTACCCTTATAGCGCTCATTGTCGCTTCCGTCCCTGAACTGACCATCCTTACCATCTCTATCGATGGAAATGCCTTCTTAATAAGTGTTGCAAGCTCGATTTCGGCACCTGTTGGTGCACCATAACTTGTCCCATCTCTAACAGCATCTCTGAGTGCCTTTATTACCGAAGGGTGTGCATGTCCCAGTATCATTGGTCCCCAGGAGAGGACATAGTCAATGTAGCTATTCCCATCTACATCGTATATCCTCGATCCCGATGCCCTTTTAATGAACACAGGAGAATATCCAACTGATTTAAATGCCCTTACAGGACTATTTACCCCTCCTGGTATATGCTTCTTTGCTAATTTAAATAGCCTCTTTGATTCCCTGTGAGTCATAGTCATAGAATAACATCTCAAAAATCCATCCACCCAAAATACTTCATGCTTGTTTTTTTAAACTCTCTCGTGCTGTAAAGTATTCTGTAGTCCTTTATACCTGTGCGCTCCGATATCCGTCTTGCCACATCCTCTACATCTTCTTTTGTCTTTCCATGTATCATTGTAAAGAGGGAATACTCCCAGTCAGGGAAGGTAGGTCTCTGGTAGCAGTGGGTCACCTCCTTGAATGATGCCATAATCCTGCCAACCCGTTCGATATCTTTCTCAGGAACTATCCATACACCCATACCGTTTGCCTCTATTCCTGCCTCTCTATGTCTCAGCGTAGCACCAAACCTGCGTATATATCCTTTATCCCGGAAATATTTTATCTTCCTGATAAGATGTTTTTCAGTTATCCCTGCCTTTTCTGCGATTTCTTTATAAGGGGTTAAGGAAAGGGGTATGTCGTCCTGTATCATTGAAAGGATACGTTTGTCTATGTCAGTCATTACGACTAAAAACTACCATAGCAGAAAGTTCTATGTCAAGCCAAACGCTAATCTAATGCTTGAAATCCAGAGAAGACTTGGTTATACTTCAGGCTATGACTAAGGTATATAAACCGATCTCGCTTGACAGGATAAAGACCTATCCTCTAAAAAAACGGCGAAGCAAAGTTGATGTCAGTAAAACAGGCAGACCGTTTGAGGCAGGAGGAGATTTTAAAGGATTCTTAGAGACCTTACCTGACATCCTCGCTGCAAAGGATTTTAAAACGGTAGTAAGCTCCATCGTCAAAACCTATAAAAAGAAGGGGGTAGTTCTGCTCGGTATGGGTGCACATCCTATTAAGGTTGGCTTAAGTCCATTAATTATTGATCTCATGGAGAGAGGGATCATTACCGCTATTGCAATGAATGGGGCGTGTATTATACACGATTTTGAACTTACCTTTGCAGGATGTACCTCAGAGGACGTTGACAGGGAGATATCTACAGGTTCCTTTGGAATGGCTGAGGAGACAGGCAGGATGCTCAACAGGGCTATATCTGAAGGAGTAGCGCAGGGAATGGGAATCGGAGAGGTGGTAGGAAGGATGATTCAGAACAGTGATTTCCCACATAAAGATAAAAGCATACTCGCATCAGCAGTCAGACTCGGGATTCCTGCAACCGTCCATGTTGCAATCGGCACAGATATCATCCACATGCATCCTCAAGCCGATGGCTCATCCATAGGTGAGGGAAGTCACAGGGATTTCAGACTGCTCTGTGATATTGTCTCGAGGCTTGAAGGTGGCGTATACATAAATCTCGGCTCTGCTGTTGTGATGCCAGAGGTTTTCTTGAAGGCGGTTACTATTGTAAGAAACTTAGGTTACAGGCTGAAGCGATTTACCACTGTTAATATGGATTTCATCCAGCACTATAGACCACTCACGAATGTGCTTAAAAGACCGGTCACAGGTGAAGGAAAGGGCTATGCACTTACAGGTCATCATGAGATAATGTTTCCACTGCTTGCGGCGGCGGTGAAGGAAGGGGTTAAGGAGTTTTTCAGATGAAACCGGTTGTTGACGAAGACCTTTGCGTTGGCTGTGGAAACTGCGAAGAGATATGTTCTGCAGTGTTTCAGGTCATAGATGGCAAATCCCATGTCATAGACCCGGATAGTTGTGATCTTGTTGGCTGCTGTGAAGCAGCAGCAGAGAATTGTCCTGAAGGGGCAATCAGTTTCTCTGAAGAGGATTAAGAAAAAGGTTGTTTCAGGGCCTCTCCTTCAATATAATCTCTAACTCCTGAAGGGTCTTACCTCTAAGGATAGTAATCTTTATCTTATCTCCTATCTTTTTATTTTTAAGGATGGCAGAGAGCTCCTCCATTGATCTCACAGGTTTATCATCTATCTTTGTGATAATATCACCACCTAAATAGACTATGAGATCACCGATCCTTGCTTTTTCTTTTCCTCCTCTTATCCCTGCTTTTGCTGCTGGTCCACCAGGGACAACCTCAGAAACCAGAAGTCCCTCAGACACAGGTAGTCTTAGCGCCTCTGCAAGTTTTGGCCATATCGGGATTGTCACCACACCTACCCATGGTCTTTTTACCTTTCCATACGCTATCAAATCAGGAACTATCCCCTTTGCAATCTCTACAGGTATGGCAAAACCTATCCCTACACTCCCTCCCGAAGGAGAGAAGATAGCGGTATTAATCCCTATCATCTCTCCCTTTGTGTTAAGTAAAGGACCACCTGAATTCCCCGGGTTTATTGATGCATCTGTCTGTATCACATTCTCGATAAGTTTTCCTTCCTCTGTGGTCAATGGTCTCCCTACCGCACTTATTACACCTGTTGTAAGGGTGCGGTCAAGACCGAATGGATTACCGATTGCAAGAACCTTCTGCCCCACCTTAAGTCTTGTGGAATCCCCCATTTTTATAATGATCAATTTCTTATTTTCTGGATTTATCTTTATAACAGCGAGATCATTCTCAGGGTCTGTTCCGATGACCTTTGCTCTGTGATGACTTCCATCCGCAAGAACAACATCGAGTTCAGCCGCACCTTCAATCACATGGTAGTTTGTGAGTATAAACCCTCTTTCATCTATTATAGAACCAGAGCCTGCACCCTTCTGGGGATAGATAGAGAAAAAGTCTCGCACAAAGATTGTGGTAGTTATGTTGACTACGCCAGGACTTGCGATTCCATAAACCCTTATATTAATCTTTTCATCTTCAGAGAGATATGAATCATCTTCTTTACCTGAGACAGCATATGAAAAAGTTGGGGGTTCAAAATGATACCTCTTTGTACTCTGGATGTATATACCAATCAGCAGAAGGATTGTAAGCAATATTAATATAATTGATCTGATTCTTAAGATGACCATCTTATTTTTCCCTTCTGTGTCTGCCAAATAGACTTTCTTCAACCATCTGACATATGAGGTGTCCAAGCGTTATATGTGTCTCCTGTATCCTCGGTGTTGAATCTGAAGGAACCAGAAAGGCATAATCAACCTTTGATGCAAGTTTCCCTCCAGTGTTACCGGTAAAGGCAATAATCTTCATCTTTTTTCTCCTCGCTACATCAGCCGCCTTGAGTACATTCGGCGAATTTCCGCTGGTACTGATAGCAATCACAATATCCCCTTCATTCCCTATTGCCTTTAACTGCCTTGCAAAGACATCTGAATATTCATAGTCGTTGGCTATACTTGTTATGATTGCCATGTCTGTATTAAGTGCTATGGCAGGGAGTCCCGGGCGTTCTTTCTGAAATCTGTTAACAAACTCAGCCGCAATATGTGAGGCGTCCGTTGCACTTCCACCATTTCCAAAGAGTATAAGTTTTTTCCCCGTATTGAAGACATCTGTTATCAGGTATACAACCTCGACAATCATATCCACATTTTCCTTAAAGAATTTTTCCTTTACTTTTATCCCTTCCTCAACCGCCTTGAGTATCCCATTCTTCATTATTACTTCTCCATAAATCCAGCAATTAAGTTATATAAGCCAACGCTCAATACCCTAACTCTATTCACCTACTCTGTGCAGTTTCATCAGGTTCGTAGTGCCCTTTTTATATATGGGTGCACCTGAAAGTATCACTATTCCATCCCCCTTTTTTGCAAGCCTTTTTTCTATTATAACACGATCCACTTCATCTATCATCTCATCTGTGCTCACTATCTTCCTGAGAAGTAGCGGAATCACTCCCCAATAAAGTGACATCCTTTTTCTTACAGCATCATCTGGGGTTAAGGCAATTATCGGCATAGGAGGACGCTGTTTTGAAATCAACAGGGCGGTAAGACCTGATTTTGTAAAGGCTACCATTGCCTTTGCTCCTATACTTTTTGCAGCCAGACTTGCTGCTCCTACGGTGGCTTCTGGAAAATCTGCAGAATGGATGTCCCAAAACCTCCTTCTCAGAAACACACGCTCAGTCTCCTCGATTATCTTTACCATCATCTTGAGGGATTCAACAGGATATTTCCCTAAGGATGTCTCTGCAGAAAGCATAAGGACATCAGTCTCATCAAGCACTGCATTGGCAACATCAGATGCCTCTGCCCTTGTCGGTCTTGGGTGTTCTGTCATAGATTCAAGCATCTGTGTGGCTGTAATAACAGGTATATTTGCCTCATTTGCCTTCTTGATTATTTCCTTCTGAATGATAGGAACCTTTTCAGGAGACATCTCTACCCCTAAATCGCCTCTTGCCACCATAATCCCATCAGATAAGCCAAGTATCTCATCTAAGTTCTCTACAGCCTCTGGTTTTTCTATTTTTGCTATCACAGGGATGTCTGCTCCATGTTTGCATATGATATCCTTAACTGACTTTATCTCTTTAGAGCTTCTCACAAAGGAAAGAGCAATATAATCCACCTTATGTTCTAATCCAAATGCAATATCTTCTATATCCTTTTTAGTGATAGTTGATGCAGAGATACTTACACCTGGAAGGTTCATGCCCTTATTGTCCTTTAGCATGCCTCCATCTATAACCCTGCAGTTTATATCCTTTCCATTAACTCCGAGCACCTCGAGTTTTATTATTCCATCATCAAGAAGTATGCAATTTCCTTTCCGTACATCAGATGGCAGCCCTTTGTAGGAAGTGGAAACAATCCTCTCATCTCCAGAGACATCCCTCGTCGTAATTGTAAACCGTGTCCCTGTCTTAAGAAATGCCTCTCCTTCCCTGAACTTCCCTACCCTTATCTTCAGTCCCTGCAGGTCCTGGATTATTGCTACAGGACTATTGAATCTACCTGCTATCTCCCTTATAAGTCTTATCACCCTTCCATGTTCTTCGTGTGTTCCGTGAGAAAAGTTAAGCCTTGCGACATCCATTCCGTTTTTTATCAAGGACGATAGTATCCTCTTTGAGTTGCTGGCTGGTCCTATTGTGCAGACTATCTTTGCCCTACGCATGTCTTACCCCTTAATCCTTTAATCCTTATCACTGTTTTTCAATATATTCCTCTGCCATCACTGCTGCTAATGCACCATCTCCAACTGCTGTTGAGACCTGACGCAGTAGTTTAGTTCTGCAATCCCCTGCAGCAAATATTCCAGGTATTGATGTCTCGAGATTTTCCTTCGTTCTGATGAAGCCTGATTCATCCTTTTCTATATCTATAAATCCTGTATTTGGTTTTATACCAACAAATATAAAAACTCCATCGGTCGGAATCTCCATGCCCTCCAGTGTCTTTACATTCTTTGTGATAACCCTTTCAACACTATCTCTACCTGCTATCTCTTCAACAATCGAGTCCCATATAAAATTGACCTTTGGATTTGAGAATGCCTTCTCCTGTATTATCTTTTCTGCCCTGAGTTGGTCCCTCCTGTGGATGATTGTAACCTTCTTTGCCATCTTTGTAAGAAATACAGCCTCCTTTATGGCTGTATCCCCACCACCGACAACGACTACATCCTTATCTCTGAAGAAGAATCCATCACAGGTTGCACAGTAAGAGACCCCCCTTCCTGAAAAGGTATCCTCTCCCTTTACACCTAATCTCTTTGGCTGTGACCCTGTGGCAATAATAATCGCCTTTGTTTTATATTCTGCCTCTGAGGTCACAACCGCCTTATAGTCTTCTCTATCCTCTACTTTTTCTACCTCTTCAAACTTAATCTCAAGCCCCAGTCCTCTCGCATGCTCCTCAAATTTCTTCCCGAGGTCAAATCCGCTTATGCTCGGAAATCCTGGATAGTTCTCTATAACATCCGAGAGGGCTATCTGCCCTCCTGCACCTGTCTTTTCAATGAGTATGGTATTGAGTTTTGCCCTCATGGCATAGATCCCTGAAGTCAATCCCGCAGGACCTGCACCGATAATTATGAGGTCATACATGTTAATCTATCCTTTCGAACTCACTCTTGGCTGCTCCACATACAGGACAGTGCCATGTGTCAGGTAATTTCTCAAATGGTGTCCCCGGCGGTATCTCGCCATCAGGATCTCCTGCTTCCGGATCATAAACATAACCACAAACCGAACACTGATACCTTGACATAATTTACCCTCCTTTTCCCAATTCAATTGCTTCCCGAGTTTTGGACTCAAGTTTTGTGATAAACTTCTACTGCAGCCTTTCGTTGCCCTTTATTTTTCTTCCTTTCTTCCATGTATTTGGACAACTTTTAAAGTTAACACCAACAATCTCGTGGATTGCCCTGTCAATATCTTTCTTGTTATTCTTGGTTATCTCTATGCCTGTAGAACAAATATTATCCTTTATATGCCTGAAGTAGTAAGACATTTATCCACGATGATCTTAGTTAATGTCAAGCAAAACGTCCAAATGCCATTTTATTAACTTAGTCCACATTTTCCTTTTTATTTTTTATCGACTTGTCTTTTTGATATATTTTATACAATTTATCTTTGAACTCCTGAGCATTATTCCCATAAATATTTTCAAAAGCTTTACGATTTTTAGTAATCATCCCTTTTGTGTAGTAAAACATAAGCGACAGCTTCAAAGCTCTTAATAATTCTTTATCCCATCTATCAGATATATACTGTCCATTGATATTATCGATAGGACGATAACGCATCGGATATGCTAATGCTCCCAATTTATTGATTTCATTGATCCTATAATAAAAATATTCTGGTGTGTCATGATTGTCATTAGAGTTGTATAAGACATAAACTCTAATATCCTTAAATCCATATTTTTGAGCTAATTCTATAGCCTTTTGTATATATCCATCTTCTGAACTATTATCGAATGCAAGTCTTAATGGCTTGATTTTTATCTGACTCAATAGTTTTACTTTATCTTCATTAATTAATCTACAATCTAGCCCCTGATTAAAATCAATCTGTGTTATTCCTATTTTCCGAAATTTCATCAATCGTTTAACATCTTTTTCAAAGTTGGGTGATGCAAGCCAATTGTTATCCCAAAATATTATTCCTGTTTTAGTAATATCTATATCTTCTACCCAGTTTTCTTTTACAATAAATTTAGGCTCGTGCTTTCTCACAGCACAGAAATGGCATCTTCTGGGACATCCTCTAGTTGTAAAGGTAATCGAGTATGATAAGTTAGGAAACCAAGAATAGTCTGGAGAACAGTTTTCAGCACCTCGGAGTAGACCAACATGAGGCTCTATACCGGTCTTTTCCTTAATATATTCTGGTTTGAATGTTATAAATATATCTTCCACTAATTTTGTATATCCATATCTCCAATTTGGCAATATTAGAAGGGGGTCTATTCTCAAGCGTATCTTATATCCAACATCTTGACATTTTTTAGCAGCGGCCAATCTTTTTGTAGGTGATGGGCTTCCTATCTCATATTTCTGAGCAAATTCTTCAGCATTGAGGCTCCAAGAAAGAACAGTATTCTTAGTCATATTTGAATTCTCTCTTGCAATATTAATGAGATTATTTACATTATCACTTTTTGTGAGCATTAATAAGGTGGAATGTTCTAATTCATGAGTTTCAGCGAAGAAAGGGACGAGAATTTTGCTTAATTCTAAGTAATTATCAAATGATAAAGAATCAAGTTTTTCTCCACAATTGAAATCTGAACCTCGATTATTTAGAGACCATTCTTTTTTTACTGCATCTATTATGGCTTTTTTAAGCTCATCTAAGTTAACATTAATCTTAATGTAAGGGAAAACACCCCTATAGGTAATTTGCAGATAGCAATACATACACGAATAATAACATCCATTGTTTAATGGAGTTATGCAATAAAACCCTGGACATAAGCAATCGAGTTTATTTCTGAATCTTTCAACGAATTGATTTCGGCTTGCTGTTCCAATAACCAAAAGTTTTTTCGCAAGGTTTACAATACCAGCATTTTTATTATTTGTGTTAATCTTGGCAAATCTATATTCACGTTTTCGGATTGTGCTTGGGAGTTGATCAGGTATATATTCAATTTTTACATTTGGAAATTGAGAAATAATTTGCTTTGCCATCTTATCATTTTTGACTTTTTCATAAATAAAGATGCTATCTATATTAAAAGTGTTCATCGAGTTTTTTATATTTTGAATAGTTTTATCTAACCCCTTCCCATTATTTAAAAGCCTTCTCTTTTAATTCATTTAATACTCTAAATTTATATCTTTCAACTATCCTCCTATGATTTTTATTTAAAATTGGACTCATAAAAACTCTATCCGAATTTATCATTTCTTCAGCCAATAAAACATCGGCATAGAGTGATAGTCGTCTGATACATTCTCCAACACTCAAGCGATTCATCTCAACAAAAATTACACCCCAATGACCTTCCCCTTCTTGTGTCAGCGAATTTGCTATCTCAAGGAAATGATGGTCGTGTGTAAAGATAACAGATTTCAGATTATTCGCATATCTGAAATGTTCGATATCTGAAGCACCAACCATTTCTTTTTCATTAGCAGAGAATGCTTCTACGCCACGCTTTCTTAGACCAGATGCAATCCTTATATCAACATTTTCATCGGTGTATATCTTTAATTTTGCCAATCTTTTTCTCCAGAACCGATGGATAAGCTTTTCTCATTGAATCTGCTTCTTTAATTGCACTTTTCCATTCCTTATCAATATCTGACTTGTGCTCGTAGTAGTATGACAAAGCGTCATGAACCTGTGAAAGGTTTAGGTGCGGAAGTGCAGTTATTATATCCTCAGGCGACATCCCCATAACTTCATATCTAATGGCTATGTCCAGAACTCGAATCCCTGTGCCGGCAATGATCGGTACTCCACCTCTAACCTTTTTATCTCTTGTAATATAAGGATGTTTAACCTGCTTCACTGCTAGGTTCATAAATACTCACCTCCTTTAATATCCTCTCTGGTATTTTACTCGCCAGAGAACTTTTTCGCAACCATCGTCCTCTTTATTTCTGCTATTGCCTCAGTAGGACTAAGGTTTTTCGGGCAGACCTCCTGACAGCTCATAATCGTATGACATCGCCAGATCCCGTGTAGTCCATCAACTATCTGAAGTCTTTCTCCCTTAACCCCATCTCTGCTGTCCTTGAGAAATCTATTTGCCTTCAATAGCGCTGCAGGACCAATGTATTTTTCATCTGTCCCAGTGACAGTGCAGGCACTAAAACACGAACCGCACAGTATACAGTCAATCATATCATCAAGCCTTTTTCGTTCATCAGGGGTTTGTATCCTTTCCTTTTCAGGTGGAGGAGAACCAGCCATGAGGTATGGCTTCACTTCTCTGTAGCACTGCCAGAACCTATCCATGTCAACAAAGAGGTCTCTTATCACAGAGAGGTGTCCAAGTGGCTGGATGGTTATAGTATTCTTCTTTATATCAAGCACCTGTGTCTCACAGGCAAGGCGATATTTACCATTAATATGCATGGCACACGAACCACAGACTGCTCCTCTACATGAAAACCTGAAGGCAAGAGAAGGATCGATATTCTGCTGTATATAAAACAGCCCTTCGATAACCGTTGTCCCCCGCTTGACAGAGACATTAAAGGTATCAAAGTATGGTTTTTTATCTTTATCAGAATCAAACCTGAAGACCTTGAAGGTTTTCACTATCATTCTCCAAAAGAAATACCAGAAATCGTGCAAAGATGCAATAATTTTTTGTATATTATCTTATGCGGCGACTTGGATTTCAGACATCCATTGCAGGTGGCATACATAGAGCCATTGAGCGGGCAAGGGATTTAGGGTGCACCACTGTGCAGATATTTTCCCATAATCCAAGGGGCTGGACAGTTAAAGGCATCTCTGACACAGATACAGATGCATTTAAAAAGTTAAGAGAAAAATACAACATCACACCTGTATTCATACACACCTCTTACCTGATAAATCTTGCATCGGTGAATAATACCCTCTTGAAAAAGTCAATAGATATGCTTGTTGTGGAGATGGAGAGGGCTGATGCAATAGGTGCAGAGTATGTAGTCATTCATACAGGAAGCTCATCTGGAGATAAGCCATCTGATGCAAGGAAGAGGGCTATAGAAGCGTTGAATGTAGTAGCAAGTAGAGGTTCATGGAAGGCAGGGCTTCTTATTGAAAATACTGCAGGAGAGCGAGGAGATATATCATCAAGCATCAAGGAGATGGCAGAGATAATAAATGCTGTAAAAGGCACCCTAATCAGTGGGATATGCATAGATACCTGCCATGCCTTTTCAGCAGGCTATGACATCTCAAAGGATAACGGAATAGAAATGATAGCAAGAGAGATAAAAGAACACATTAGAATTGAAAACCTGAAACTTATCCACCTGAATGATTCAAAGGCAGGTTGTGGCTCTGGCATAGACAGGCATGAGCATATAGGAAAAGGAAAAATCGGGATGAAAGGACTTGCGAGCTTTATAAACTACCCACCGTTCAAAGATATCCCCCTTATCCTCGAGACACCTAAGAAAACCGAGGACGACGACAGGATGAATCTTGAACGGGCGATGTCAATGCTGAGGTAAGGCTTAATGTTTACATTTTGCAAGTGGGTCTTCCACCTGCATTTTAAAAGATTAGCCTTAAGTCTATCTATTCTAAGGGAAGTCAAACTCACGCAAGCCCCGTCCAAGCCCCGGATGAAGCATTGAAGGTTTTATGTATTAGAGAAAATCCTTATGAAACAAAATCAATACTAACCAGTTTAAGCAGCAAAGGGTCATAAGGTGAGAGTTTTTCTTTCTCAATATATAGTTTACCCTCCAGAAATTCCGATATATCCTTCAGGAGCTTTTTCCAGCTTTTATGGTTATTTTTATAATTCCTCCAAACCGCCCTCAGATTTTGGAGTCTCTTTTTTGTAAGGCTGACTGACATGAGCTTTTCTTTTATTTTCTCCCATCTTTCTTCCGCTTCTTTATCTTCCGGGAAGTCAAGAAGATACTCGTCCAACCTCAAATCTATTTCCCTTATAATGCTTGATATAAACTTCTTGCTCTTATCGCTGGTGAATTCTCCGAGTGTCGGGTCAACCGTTTCTCTTTGCTCTACTTCTTTATATATTTCTTCTATATCACGGATTATTTCTGCATTTGCCTCATAAACCCTTTCGAAGAAATCAGGTATAACCCTTGTCTCCTCAGGAGAGCAGGCTATGTAATCAAGTATCTTTGTCTTGTTTTTTATCATTTCACCTGTTATGAGGTCATATAGATACCAGAAGTGGAAATCGTCGCTGTACTTGTAGTAGAAAAAAATTCCTTTTGTTCCTCTCTTAAGCCCGCTGTGAATCCCAAAGGGAATAGATTCCAGTTCTTTTGCAGTCTTTGCCCTCAGGTAATCCATCAATGGCTGATAAAATTTTTCTCCACCTCCGAAGACCTCTTTCTCTAATTCGTCAAAGATTGTTTCATCCTGCTCTCGTATTCTCCTTATAATCCCAAATACCTTGGGATTTACTTCCTCTCCAAGGACAGTGGTGTCAAGTCCCACAGAGCTGTCAATATTTCTGATCTTATTCTGATTAAGGAACTTGACATGATTTGCCACGCTCTTTCTAAATGCCTCAACACTGCTTTCAAGTCTCTTTAAAAGAATAGTCCTGAAGATGCCATCCAGGGCTATCATTCTTCCTAAAGCCATCTCTTCTGCCTTTGAGAGTTTTTCCACCTTTTTATATTCAAGAATACGGTAGTAAGCCATGGTCAATTTCTCACCGCTAGAGAAACGGCTTTAATTCAGTATTATGTGTTAAGCCTGAAGGAGTAAAATTTGATGAGCCAATAACAACGAGTTTGTCAAAGATATATGTTTTACCATGCAGGAATTCCTTATCATACAGCCTGACCTCTACATTCTCTTTATTGAGAAACCCTATGAATTCCTTAACAAGGCTATTCTTTTCCTTTGATAAGTCAAATCCTTCAACTTCTTCCCTTATCATCTTCAAGAGCACATCTCCGAGGGTTGTCTCACTCCTTATCTCCGGAGCCCTTCCAAGCAGAAGGCGAAAACCCTTGACGCCCTGAATATTCTTCTTTATTAAGGCGTATGCCTGGATGTTAAAAAAAGCTGTAGCGATGTCAAATCGAGTATCAGGAATTTCCTCAAGAACGCTGTTGAGGAAGGCTGACAGCTTTAACTCACTGTTATCTATGATTTTCTTTGGTATCATAGCTTTAATTTAGTGCTTGACATCTATGCGTGTGCATGTCATATTATAAATGAGCGATAAGACCTGTGTAGGTTCCTCTGGTGTTCCCTTCCATAGGTTGGCTAAGCCAGGGGGCACGCACCTGCAGGGCACGCTCTTTTTTATGGCAAATAGATGTCATCATATTTGATCTTACCCTTAAAAACATTAAACCATTCTCTATCATTTTTTTCGTATTTACGGAATATTGTCGAGTATCAGCGAAATTCCCCAGTTAGTATCAAAATAATTCCCCACCTGGTATCAGAATAATTCCCCAGTTAGTATCAAAGTAATTCCCCACTTTTTCCACAATAGTGATATAAGATTTCC
>JBFLZU010000025.1:0-2960 GCA_040756155.1 Nitrospirota bacterium
CTATGCTCATGGTCATGTCCTGCAAAATGTCCATGACTGTGTGTATGGAAAACACCCCCATGCCTGTGTGCGTGCTCATGTATCAGATTAACTTTAAGCAGGAGATCTCTATTGCTGAGAACTTCATCAGGACTTCCAATAATGGCTATTGTATGGTTTTCTGCAAGGACAGCAACCCTGTCTGAAATATCCTCTACAATGCTCAGATCATGGGTGGCAGAAATCAGAGTCTTGCCAGCCGTGTGGAGTTCCTCCAAGAGTTCTATGAGCCATACCTGAGTCCTCGGGTCAAGACCGCTTGTAGGCTCATCAAGAAGAATTACATCAGGATTAATAGCGAGGGATGATGCGATAGCCACCTTCTTTTTCTCACCGCTACTCAGGGTATGTGGTGCACGGTCTTTAAGGTGTCTTATGCCAAGCATCACCATTACATCATCTACCCGTTTGAATATATCTTCAGAATCTATATTCATCTGAAGGGGTCCAAATGCAATATCGTCCCAGACCGTAGGGGAAAAGAGTTGTATGTTTGAATCCTGAAATATAAGAGATACCCTTTTCCTGAAGTCAATAAGTGTCCTGTTGTTTTTTATTCCATCATCTGTAATAGGCTCACCGAATGCGTAAAGGCACCCTGCTGTGGGAAAGAGCAGTGCATCAAGGATATTTAAAAGTGTAGATTTTCCTGAGCCATTGGCTCCAAGAATAGTCACCCTTTCACCCCTGCCGATACTCAGTGTCACATCCTTTAACCCTGTATTCCCCTGAGGATACCTGTAGGAAACATCTTTAAGTTCAAATATTAGTTCCATATTCTATCACCAGGATAAGTGTAGTTATAATCACCGATAACACACACCACACAATATCCCTCCTCCTTATCTTGAATTTATTCAATGTCTGGACCTCTCCTGTAAATCCCCTTGAAAGCATAGCGTTGTGGACATCTACGCTCAGCCTGTATGACCTGAGGAAAAGCATCCCTATACCAGATGAGCTCCACATCCATTCTTTAATCATTCCGACGCTACTGAGAGTTCTGCTCTTCTTAGCAATATGTATCTCCTCCACAATCCTGAGCAAATGAAATATATACCTGTAACTCATCTCGAGTATAAGGATAAATATCCTGGGCATCCTTAATGCCTTCAATGACGCAAGCAGATCGGACCATCTCGTGGTCATCGTGAGTATAGTTACAAGAGAGACCGATGCCATTACTCGGAGGACAAGGGTTATAGCTCCCCATAATCCCTGTTCTGTCACAGCAATAACAATCCCATCCCCCTCAAATAATGTGACCAAGGTATCACCCGGGGTGATAATATTAAAGATAGATGGTATGATTATAACCCCTGTAAAGAGCAATGGTAATATCCATGCCCTCCTGATAAATACAGATGGCTTAATACCACAGATGGATGAAACAAGCATACTCAATAGAGAAATTCCCAACAAAACTTCTATCCTTCTTGTAAAGGTCACCAGCAGGATAAAACACACGGTGCTTAATACTTTTGCCCTTGGGTCAAGTCTCTGAAGAAATCTATCTATACATGCATATCTGTCATTGAGAACGGCATCTTCTATAAGGTGGGTAATAGAACTCATTGTTTTCTCTACAAAGGTGATCCGCACCTTCTTGTTTGTTCTGACTATGTGTCCATCATCTTTTAAAAGCCATTCAGGTATCATTTCTTAGGTATCAGCAATCTCCCTAAAAGATATACAATTATAACAACTCCGATGATGCCCAAGATTGCAGAAAAGATATATGCAATGCTCTGGAAGACCAGAGACCTGCCTTCTTCTCCTGAAAAGCTATAATCAGGCATCAGGGGTCTCCACAGTTCACTCAGTCTCTTCATACCATCAGGGATATACCCTATCATCTTTTCTATCTCTTCTATCCCCCATTCACCCCATGCTACTCCCGCCTTGAATAATTCAGGTAAAATCAGCCCTATCGGGGTAAGAAGGATTAATATCGCAACACCTATCCATAGTCTTTTCACTGTTTTACTCATACTCCCTTCTTCCTTTCGATAAATTTCATATCAAAATAGGTCAGCCCCGTATTTAATACGGGGTTGCCTGACATGATCCGAGGCAGGATGCCTCGGCTATTTTCTTAAAAATTAAAGATAAAAAATCAAAATAACAAATTAAAATTCAAAAATGTATGGGAAATGGATGTCCTCAGAACTTATCTATCAAGCATTGTCGGTTCAGTCCTTTGAAAATACACTATCACAAGTGCCGTCACAATGCCCTCCAATACGCCAAAGACCGTAATATGTGGTATAACCATTGCAGGAATTGCTATCTCTAACGGATATGGCGCATAAAGTGGTCTTCCATCAGGTGTATGTGCAATAAGTGGTTGAATACCTAACTCTATCCCTGTGAGAACCCCAGCGATGTTAATACCTAAGTATCCACCTGCAGCCCCTCCTAACCACCTCCTATAAGAGGAAGGCTCACTGCCGATACTAATCAACTTATAGACTCCGTATCCTGTAAAAGACATAGCAAACGCCATATTGAAACTGCTTGCACCAATAGATGTGATACCTCCATCTCCGAACAACAGTGCCTGCACAACAAGAACCACAGTAGTAGTAATTACTGCCGCCCATGGACCGAGCAAGATCGCAACTATCACAGAGCCAACCGCATGCCCTGTTGTGCCTCCTGGTATCGGAACATTAAACATCATTGCAACAAAACTGAAGGCTGCCCCTACTGCAAGAAGTGGTATCTGCTGTGTCTTTAAAGTCTTACCTATACGTCTTGATGCAATATACCAAATCGGTGACATGACTGCATAAAGCGCACCGTATGTATGAGGTCCAAGATAACCATCAGGGATATGCATCCTTTCCTCCTGTTGAATAAACCAAATAAAAAAACCACTCAGGCTCGGGCTTCTGCCAATAATTAAGCCTTCGTGGCTA
>JBFLZU010000025.1:3060-21828 GCA_040756155.1 Nitrospirota bacterium
AAGCGCACCGTATGTATGAGGTCCAAGATAACCATCAGGGATATGCATCCTTTCCTCCTGTTGAATAAACCAAATAAAAAAACCACTCAGGCTCGGGCTTCTGCCAATAATTAAGCCTTCGTGGCTATTTTAGTATAGTAAATAGTGAATAGTGAAAAGTGAAGAGTAAAAGTTATTCCTTACCCAACACAATCCTGTGTTTTATAAGGGAGATCTCCTTAATCTTCCCTTCAAAAACCTTCTGCTCCCCGAAGAGGTTTCTCAAGTATATCTTACCATCTTCTGGTCTTACTATGTCAACACTTTCAAGGTAAAGTTCTTCTTTACCTTCCTTATCAATATAGACATTCGATTCACACATCTGCCATCACCCTCTTTCTTACAAGTTTTATCATCTCTTCAACGAGGTGTGGAAGTGGCTCCTGCACAACCCCCACCACACTCAGCCTCTCCTGCGTCATAGGAATAAGTATCTTTTCCGCAGGACTTGAGGCGATGGCTTCAGCCATTTTTGGTGTAAGTTCTCCAAGCATCGAATTTGCCGATATTATACTTAACGAACCGAGTATCAGACTAACCTTTGGTGCCATGGTTACAATTGCGTTTTCACCTGTAGCACCTTTATTCGCTCTTGCCTTGAGCATCGCTGAGGTCGCAGTAGCATTGGTGCCGAGGGCGATAATCTCTATGCTCTCTCTAAACTCTTCTCTAAGTCCCTTTACTACAGCAACCCCTATCCCTCCACCATGACCATCTATCACAGCAATCTTCATGTCTGATAAAATGTTTATAGCATAAGTACATGACTGATAGCAACTGGAAAAGATTAATCTCCCCTCACCTTAATCCTCTCCCCTCATGGGAGAGGGCTTCGTCGTGATCTCAGCCGAACGGATGGGTGAGGGGGATGGATTTTGTGGATAAGGGTTCTCAGTAGTTCTTTAGACTGTTTATCAAAAGCTTTTTGACCGTATCTGATTGCTATGTAAAGCCCTGTAAACTCCATAATCTCAGGTGTAGATAAATGTTTTAAGGAAGCCATCCTTTCAGCAAACTCAAGTGGACCTTCACCGATACCCTTTTTAAAGCCCATCTTCCCCATCCTCAAGAGAAACATGCTGTAAAGGATAGAAGGGGTCACCCTTACTCTGCGGTAAATAGATAAAATTATAAAGAATAATCCTCCAGCAGTAAGAAAAACAATAGCAATGCGGAAGACCTTTGCTGTATCTATATGTGGTTTCCACGAAAGAGTTCTGTTTATCGTGTTCATCGTCTTCATCGCTATAGATATCTGTTTACCTATATCATATCCAATTATATATGTATACCATCTTAGGCGGAGATGATCGATGAATAGTGAAAGATGACTGACTTTTATTGGTGGGGTTAAAGTTGGTGGTGTGGGGTCAAGACGAATCCAGCCCTTCTCAGGTATGTATGCCTCTACCCATGTGTGTGCACTACTCTGTCTAACCAAAAAATATTTACCTATCGAGTTCCACTCACCACCGAGATAGCCACCGACTATTCTTGCAGGAATGCCTATTGACCTGAGCATCAATACAAGGGAGGATGCAAAGTATTCGCAATTGCCCTTTTTTGACTTGAAG
Organism: Nitrospirota bacterium; assembly: GCA_040756155.1. Classification (NCBI taxonomy): domain Bacteria; kingdom Pseudomonadati; phylum Nitrospirota; species Nitrospirota bacterium. The sequence continues at coordinate 4,674 of JBFLZU010000025.1, forward strand.
AGGAATGACTCTAAAGGGTCTCCTTCTACTTCTGGCAGAGAAAGGGTATAAATGTACTCACCCTTTTTCAGGAAAAGTTCTATCTTTTTTACTGTCTCTTCGGTTGATCTTGTACCCCTTGTAATATCGATGGCAAGCCTTTTAATCCTTTCTGGAAATCTCTCTGGAAGTTGAAGGTATCGCTCTGTGTTATCTTCCTTAATGGAAAGGTATGTTGTTGAGACTGAGTAAACCTCGTATTTTATACGATTTTCGATTATGTCGGGCATTTCAATCGTCAGAGAATCACTCAGCATAATGAAACGGGATGGGAAACTTCCAGTAAGAGGTTTATCGAGTGTAAAGAGATATGTCTCTCCTTGAGGTTCAAGGTAAATTATCTGACGGTGAATAGTACCTCCAGACTTGAGAGGGATATTAAGTTTGGGTGTCCTGAAGCGTGCCTGTTCATAGACCATCCATGTATTATTTTCATAACGGTCAAAAATAATTCCTCTCCAGTATAGGTCATTGGCAAGCGATGATGGCTCTGCAATATCAGGCATCACAGCCCTGAAGGCAACATCACCCCTCTCCTGAATCTCTCCAACCTTCCCTATCGTAACCTCATTGGTAAACCCTGTCTTATGGTATCTGGCGAGTCCAAATAGCCAGATAGGCATCGTTGTTCTTGGAAGGATTATAAAAAAGACCGCAGAGAAAGGAATGCTGAGTAAAGGCAGGATTATCGTCACCGATAAAAATTTCTTTATCATAGCCCATTTCAAAGGAATATTTCCTGCAGTTCTGTAAAAATTCAATACAACTAATCCTGTAGCCCCTATTATTATCTCCCCGATAAGAAATGTTGCATATATCATATCTATGGTCTGTGTGGTCGCTCCAGCAAGCATGAAAAGGCTTAGCAGGTATATCTGGTAATGGTCCCTTATCTTCTTTTCTCCAATTAGTTTTATCACTTGAAGCAGTGTCAAGGCATTAAGAAATGGAGAAATAAAGTCCTCTCTGCTGATGCCCATAAAGGCAAATATAAGCACCACGATACCTGAGATATTAAGTAGCCACCTCTTTACGGGATAATAGTCCCTCTGATCCATCATAAATCCTGCTATCATTGAAATTGCAAAGATTGCTGAAATAACAGGATTCAGGTGACGGACAAGTGCGGTAAAACCCAACAATGCTATTGAGTAACTGAATATCCTTACAAGATGCAGTGCTCTCATAACATCACATCAATAAAGAGCCAGAATCTTCAGGAGGTTTCTCCTGTGTTCTTCGCCTGTAGCAGGAGGGATCGATGAATCTTTAAGCAATAGCCCTACTGCCATTCCCTTCTTCAGGAGTTCTATTATAATATATGTCAGATGTCCGAGTTTCTCTTCAAGTGTATTGGCAGGAGACATTTCAAGTGTCAGAATCATAGGTGGTGATGTTTCTGCTGAGTATTCCTTTGTAAGGGTAGTGCCCTTTGAAACGCCTTTCCAGTATATAAGCCTGATAGGGTCTCCTGGTGTATACTGTCTGAAACCATGAAATTCACCTTCATATCCCTTCCTCCAATCAGGGGTATCCCCACCGTATTTTCTGCCTTTCTCTGTTGGGGTGAGTGGCATTGAAACCTGCAATGGTTTTGGAAATACTGTGACTTTTGTTTTCAAAGGGATACTCTCACACCTGACAAAAAATCCAAGTGGATAATTTGAGCATAGAGATAGCCCTTCTACAGGGTACACTCCCCTTTTGGTGAACGAATACCAAAGGTCTGCATATCCTTCTCCCTTTGAAGGAATGATACTCAAAAAACACCCCTCCTCTCCTTTTTTGACCTCTATTAACAGAGATGGAATCAATCTTTTCTGATTTTTAACCTTTATACGAAATGGCGTCTTTGTATCTGCAAAGATTTCCCCCGGTGGTTCAATCTCTATCGAAAGTCTTCTGAGGTTCACCATCGCAAGAAAACCAGATATAGCCATAAAGCTGAGCATCCCTGAAACGAGGAGATAAAGAAGATTATTGGCGGTATTGACAGCACCAACACCAATGAAGATGGTAACACCAATAAATATAAAGCCGGCTCTGGTAATTTTAATTCTGACGCGACTCTTGGGGATTCTGAAAAACCTCATACTGGAACAGGGACATTTGATAAAAGGTCCCTTATAAGCCCTTCTTTTTTAATGCCTATGAATTCCTTTCTGGGATAAAGTCTATGAGCGATTACTGGAGAGGCGACTGCCTTTATATCCTCGGGTATACAGTAGTCTCTTCCTTCCATAAAAGCCCATACCTTTGCAGCGTTTGTCAGAGAGAGTGCTGCACGAGGAGAGAGCCCGATCTCAAACATCTCTGAACTCCTTGTCTCATTTGTTATCGCAAGGACATAGTCAAGAAATACATCCGCTGTATGAACCTTATCTGCTTGATCCTGTAAGATTATCATCTCTTCAGGTGTTATTATTGGCTGGAGGTTTCCTGCCTCCTCCCTCAGATGCCCATGCCTTATAATCTCCTTCGCAGATATATCATCGGGATAGCCGAGCTCAAGGCACATAAGAAATCTATCCATCTGTGATTCAGGGAGAGGAAATGTTCCGTAAAATTCTCTCGGGTTCTGTGTAGCAATCACAAAAAATGGAAGTGGCAGGGGATATGTTTTGCCCTCAACAGATACCTGACCTTCACCCATTGCCTCAAGTAGTGCGCTCTGGGTCTTTGGCGTTGCCCTGTTTATCTCATCCACGAGAAGTATCTGATTAAATATTGGACCCCTACAGAAGGTAAACATCCCTGTGTTTTTATCGAATATGGATGTCCCTATGATGTCAGAAGGTAAAAGGTCACTTGTAAACTGGATGCGTGAAAAAGAACATCCGATGCTCCTTGCGAGGGCAAGTGCGAGGGTTGTTTTGCCTATTCCTGGAATATCTTCAAAGAGAAGGTGCCCTCTCGCAAGAAGGCAGACCACAGCCATCCTCACGACCTCGTCTTTTCCCTTGATAACAGATGAAACAGAGGCGATTATCTGTTCGATCTTTTCGTTCCCTGATGCCATTTCAGTCCTTGTAAGATTCGTAAATCTCTTCAAACTCCCTGTGGTAGTCTTTGAAGGCTCGAAGTATTTTAGGATCAAAGTGTTGTGGCAAGGTTTTTCCATCCCCTTCTGTGATAATACTGCAAACAGTTCCATGATCGAGGGCAGGTTTGTATGGACGCCTCATCCTGAGTGAGTCATACTGGTCAGCGAGCATGACTATCCTGCCAACTATTGGAATATTTTCTTCCTTGAGTCCTCTCGGATAACCTGTACCGTCCCATTTTTCATGGTGAGAAAGGGCTATCACCTCAGCCATCTTAAGAAACTCTGACTCAGAGCCACGAAGTATCCTTGCACCTATGGTGGTGTGGGTCTTCATAATTTCCCATTCCTCTGGTGTAAGCTTATCAGTCTTGAAAAGGATGCTGTCAGGAACCCCTATCTTCCCTATATCGTGCATGGGGCTTGCATAAAAGATTGTTTCAACAATATACTCAGACAAATTAAGTCGCTCCACCAATAATTTTGAGTAGTAACTTATCCTCTTGATATGGACAGCAGTGTCTTCATCCCTGTATTCTGCTGCGATGGTTAGTCTGTAGATTGTCTCTATATAACTGGACGTTATCTTCTTATTGGCGGTCTCTAATTCATTAAGGGTCTCCCTCAACTGTCTTGTTCTTTCTGTGACTTGCTCCCCAAGGGTTATATTATATTGATGGATGAAGTCTTCATATTCCTTTGCCTTGAGGAGATTCTTTATCCTTAACTTAAGTTCTACTATATCAAACGGTTTTGCAAGAAAGTCGTTTGCACCTGCATTAAGACCTTTGAGTCTGGATTCTCGGTCTGTTAGCGCAGTGAGCATGATAACAGGGATATTAACACTCCTGGCATTATCCTTCAATTTCTGGCAGACCTCATAACCATCCATTTTAGGCATCATGACATCAAGCAAGATAAGGTCTGGGTTAAAATCATTGACCTTCGATAGGGCATCTGCACCATTAATGGCATTTTCTACCTCATAGCCTGTAGCGGTCAGGATTGTATCTAAAAGTTTCAGGTTTTGCTCTTCATCATCAACAACAAGGATTTTTGCCTTTTTAGGCTCTACCATCTTAACCTCGATTAGTAATTAACAATTAGTAATTGAGCATTGATAATTAATAATTGATAATTGATAATTGATAATTAATAATTAATAATTGATTATATAGTCTACAGCCTTTTTAAAAATCAGTCAACCCTGAACATGCTTTGCATAACACACATAATATTTAAGTCTTCGTCCTATTCGACATCTGTCTTCTATTTATCAGAGGCAATTAAGTCCTTCCCTCCTTCCTAACTATAACCTATAACCTTCCGATCTGATTCCTGAGTGCAAAACCACTTAACCTTAAATTATCCTTCCCTTTATATTGGACCATCACCTTATGTGACTCACCCATACCCTGTGGCAATATCAATCCTTTAATCTTTGCAATCTCAAAGGCATCTAACGAATCCCCATAAAGTTCCATCATAACCTGATCAATCCCAAGGGAAACGAGGAATGCCCCCTGAGGACAAAATCCAATAGTCTTCAAACCCATTGTTTCTCCCCATTTTTTCAGGGATGAAAAATTCACATGGACTGTTAAATCCTGTTCTCCTATATTCTGATAGGGATCTGCATTTATCCGATGCTGATAATAACAGAGAAGAGTCCCTTTTCTTCTGTCTTCACTATAATAATCCAATGCAGGGTAGCCATAGTCTATGGTAAGAATAAATCCTTCAGACAGTTTATCAATTACATCTCTTAGCCAGCCGTGAATTTTCAGATTCACCTCTGTCCTGAAGCCTTTTGGAAGCTCAATAGAGCATTCCCTGAAGTATTCTCTGACATCTTCACTACAGGGCATCTTTACTTCTGCAAAATTATCCCCGCTCACAGATATATAAATCTCCACCAGTTCATCATCCATTTCTACTATTCTTACTGGAAAGGCATCTAAAAGCTCATTGGACAAAAAACATCCTGTAACAGACGCAAGCTCACTTAAATGAGAAAACCAATTTACTTTATCCAGAAAGTCCTTAAGTAACATCTTCTGGTTAGCCTTTATTGAAGGGTTAAGTTCTATAATCGTGTATTTGAGATACTGGAAAATATCCTTTCTCTTTAAATACTCAAGCATGTCCTTTGCGAGATAGCCCATACCTGCTCCTATCTCTACAATCTGAAAACCGTCTGGTCTTCCTATAAAATCCCACATCTCCTTCATCTGCCTCCCTATCATTGCTCCGAATATTGAGTGAAGATGCGGGCTTGTATAAAAATCCCCTGCCCCGCCCATCATTGTTGAATCCTTCGTATAATAGCCAAGTTCAGGATGATAAAGGGCCATTTCCATAAAGGTTTCGAAATTGATATGTCCTTCTGATTTTATTCTTTCAATGATTTTTTGTTTAAGGAGATTCGTCAAAATGTTTAACCCCTTTTGTATCATAACACAATTTATAATTGATTACTTGACAAATATTGATATTGCTTTAAAATTTAAAAATAGTAATTAAAGACAACTCCATCATTGGCACAATCCTTTACGGTGACATAAAAGACAGGGGAAAGATAATTAAAGCTATTGAGAGAATTCAAAAAGATTGTGTCAAAATAATACATTTCCATCCATGAGCGACTTTATTGCACTAATGACCATTATGCTCTGGCCTGCGATACCTCTTTTCTGGATTCCTGTTCATGGTCTCTCAAAAATTTTCAGAAAACTCGGACTTATAACATATATAATCCCACTCTTTACATGGCTACCTTTAGCATATCTTATTTTCCAGAAAAGGGATTTCATACTCCAATTCAGAGTAGAGTTTCCAGTAGTTTTAAATATAATTGGAGTCCTTCTTTTAGCATACGGGACTTTACTTCACATATGGACGGGTAAACTTCTTGGTCTCTGGGGACTTATTGGACTCCCGGAGTTATCCACGAAGATAAAAGGGAGACTCGTGATGGAAGGACCTTTTTCAGTAGTGAGACACCCAACCTATTTAGCCCATACCTTGATGTTTTTAGGCGTTTTTCTCTTAACAGAGGTAACATATGTTGGCGTTGTTACATTTCTTGATCTGCTGATAATCAATATTCTGGTCATCCCTCTGGAAGAGAAAGAGCTTTTGAGTCGTTTCGGCGATGAATATAAAATATACAGAAAGAAGGTTCCATCACGATTTTTCCCATGGATACGGCTGCAACGGTCTTGACACAATTTCAGAATATGATAGAATTTAATAGGATTTAAATAGAAAGTGACAATCGAGAGGAGGAAAGAACTATGGCATACACAGCAAAGGATTACTCAAAGCTCATAGGGATGGAGGGATTTAGTGAAACACTTTTAAAAAATCATTTCACCCTCTATCGGGGATATGTAACAAACACAAACAAGGTGATGGATGCACTTGATCAGATGTTAAAGGAAGGAAAGACAGGCACTCCAGAATTCGCCGAACTTAAGAGAAGACTTGGATGGGAATTCAATGGAATGAGGCTTCACGAATACTATTTTGAGAACTTAGGTGGAAAAGGTGGAATTAACAAGGAAGGGAGGCTTGCAAAAAAACTCACCGACGATTTTGGCAGTTATGAACTGTGGGAAAAGGACTTCAAGGCAACAGGAACAATGAGAGGCATTGGTTGGGTTATTCTTTATCAGGACATTACAAATGGAAAACTCATCAACTTCTGGATAAATGAGCATGATGTCTCACACCCAGCAGGGTGTAACCCAATATTGATAATGGATGTCTTTGAACATGCCTTTATGCTTGATTATGGACTCAAGAGAGCTGATTACATAGAGGTATTCTTTAAGAACATAGATTGGAGGGAAGTAGAAGCGAGAGTTAAATAATATTAACTGGAAAAGAGAGGTATCAGTAATGACTGCTATTGAGATAGCTATCAGTATGGAAAAAGATGCAATAAATTTCTATAGTGAAGCGGCTGAGAAGACAAAACATCCTGTTGGCAAGAAGATGTTTCTGACAATAACAGAAGATGAAAAAAGGCATCTCGAGATGCTCTCACAAATATTCAAGGGAGTTAATATAGAGACGAGGGATGTCAGCCCAATGAAGAATATCAAGACAGTCTTTGAATCAATGAAGGATGAGATGATGCAGAGGGTTGAGGCAACCACAGATGAGCTTGAGGCATTTAAGATCGCAATGCAAATGGAAAAAGAAGGGATTGAATTTTATAAAAAGACGATGTCAGAGGCAGACACAGAAAAAGAGAAATCTCTATTCGAGAAACTTGTTAAAGAGGAAGAGCAGCATTATAACATCTTTGCAAATACATATTTTTATCTCTCAAACACTGGGAGCTGGTTTATGTGGGAAGAGCATAGCATTGTTGACGGAGGCACTCCGTGGGCATAATTATCAACTTTAGAGTGCAGAGAAAAAATTAAGGGAGAACAGTTTGGTCGGGGCGACCCGATTTGAACGGGCGACCACCCGCACCCCAAGCGGGTGAAAATCATTTATTAAAGCCAATCTATGAGTTATATGGGACTATTTTGGGAGTTAAATTTCCTCTTCGTTAGATTTAACCAAGATATCCTTCCTTGAAGATAAGAAAGGTAATATTTACAAGCCATTAAGATGGGAAGGTTCTCCTCCTGGAGGTCATCATAGATTTGGCATATTGAGATTCCCAAAAGTTAATGAAAAAACTAAGCTTATAAAACTAATAATACTAATAATAAAAAAATGTCTATGCTGTTCCTGAAAGGGTTTTTAAATGAGAGTTATAGACGATATTGAAAATTCTGGTGAGCCGTGGAGGATTCGAACCTCCGACCCACTGATTAAGAGGTATTTTAAAGGGACTTTACAAGTGTTTGAAAATACCTCTTTATTCCTCCCAAGCCCCGGGGTTTAACAACCGTGCAAGCCTCGCACAAGCCCCTAATTCGAAATTTGAAAGTATACCACATTTTAAGGACAGATGAACGAAGCTTAGTTTCGCTAAACATTCCTTCCAGGCTGTAAAGTTAGTTTAAAGAAATGGATACAGAGGTACTTAGTCCCATTGGAGGATGAGTGATGAAACCTTGACATCAAATGGTTTCAATGTTTCTGTGAGTCGTTTTATCCCTTCTTCCACATCTGGAGGCCACCTTTCTCCTTCTGCAGCAAGTACCACTTCATCGGGTAACAAATCTTCTGCAACTACTCTGAGCTTATCAAGGTCATCAGGCTTAAATCCATGTGGATCAGATTTTACTTCACCAATGAGAAACTTACCATCACGGATTACCACAAGATCGAGATCAGTAAACGGATTCTGTTGACCCTCTTCAAATATATCTTGGGAAGGGAGGAATAAAAACATGCCGGATAAAAATTGCTGAAGGTTATATAGAGCATGGAGCACCGCAAGCATCCCATGCTTGCATAGTGCGTTGCGTACAAGATTGTTTAGCCGAAATGACCACGCAGGCGAAGGAGGGAGGGAGAATCGGAATAGGCATCCATCGCACCGCATTTCTGAGCCTATATCGTCTACGACATACCACTGACGTGTGCCACAATGCGGACAGCGCAACTCGACCCCCTGCAAGAATACTCTTCGTTCAAGAAGATACAACAATTCTGACTCTTTTAATTCATCAAAAATGCTGGATACTTCTCTGTAAAAGCTATAATACTCGTGCCTCTTTTCCTCATCCATAAAGTATTCAAGTATAGTCTCAACAGCCTTATCCTGAGATTTACCTTTTATGAGAGAAAGATAATCCTCCTTTGCTTTTCCCATTAATTCTGTGAATCTGCCTTTCAAAATCTCTAAATCATGCACAACTCCTTCTATATCAGATGAATCAAAGGCAAGGGCTTTTTCAAGATTATCGAAGATACCAACAAAGTCCAGAACAAAACCTGAGGGCTTCTTCCTCCCTTCTTCATCCTCATACGGTCTATTCACTCTTGCAATTGCCTGTAACAGGGCATGGTCACGCATTGGCTTGTCAAGATACATGCAGTATAAAATAGGGGCATCAAAGCCTGTCAGGAGCTTTTCTGTTACTATGAGGATTTTGGGTTGTGCATCAGGCTTTTTGAATGCCTTCCTTATTCTCTTTTCTTCTTTCTCAGAAAGATGATGCCTTGATAGTTCAGGTGAATCATTAAATCCCGGGCTTATTACTACCTGTGAGTATTCTTTGGGAAGATGTTTATCAAGGAGGTCTTTGTAAATCACACATGCCTCTCTGTCTACAGCAACAAGGAACGCTTTGTATCCCATTAGCTCTATGTAGGTCTTGAAGTGGTTAGCAACATATTTTGCAATTTTCGCCATCCGTTCCCTGTTCTTGAGCATGTTTCGGAGATTGACAGCCCTCTCAAGAACTTTATTTAACTCCTCTATGTCACTTATCCCTTCTGCCTCAGCAAGTTCAAGGAATTCCCTGTTTAAGACCTCTTTATCAACTCTTAGTTCATTTGGTGCAAGGGTACAGTGGAGGGGCACGGTTGTTCCATCCTCAATGGATTCTGCTATGCTGTATTTATCAAGGTAACCTTGGGGTGGGTCGTCTATTCCAAATGTTATAAATGTTCCACTGCCATGTGCTGTCTTGTCTATGGGTGTTCCAGTAAATCCTATATAGGTAGCATTAGGCAATGCCCCCATAAGATAATTCCCCAGTTCTCCTCCTGTTGTCCTGTGGGCTTCATCAACCAATACAAAGATATTCTTTATATTAGGCTCCATCCCTTCAAACTTGTGAATCATTGATACAATCAAGCCTCTCTTATCTTCCTTTAAGGCTTTCCTCAGGTTTTCTTTGCTTGTTATCTCTACCTCTTCCTGCTTAAACCCCACAGATGTGAGGTTTCCGAATAATTGAGATTCAAGTTCGTTCCTATCCACGAGCATAATCACAGTAGGGTTTTCAAATAAAGGATTTTCCAAAATCTTTTTTGCAGATACAATCATTGTATATGTCTTGCCTGAACCCTGTGTATGCCATATTAAGCCTCTATTTTTAGTTGAATCCTGAGAACGCTCTAAGAGCTTCTCAACAGACCTCATCTGATGAGGTCTTAAGACAACCTTCTTAAGTTCATCATCCTGTCTTGTGAAGAGGATAAAATCATTAACAACCTTTATAACCCTCTCTTTATCAAAAAAGGATTTGACCAGCTCCTCAAAATTCCCTTCTTGCTCCTCTTTCCAGTTAAAAAGCCCTTTCCTTGTTGTATTCCATGTTGCACCATAGTAATAACGAATTAGATGGCTTAATGAATAAACCTGAAGAATTGCCATTATCTCAGGGCATTCACGATGGTATCTCCTTATCTGATCAAGGGATTCAGCTATACCATCAACCTTATGGGCTGCCTTTGTTTCAACTATAAATAAAGGAAAACCATTGATAAGAAAAACCACATCAGCCCTGATTGTATTTTTCCCATTAGTAAAAGTGAATTCATCAGTGACATGGAAGGTGTTGTTTTTAATATCATCTGTATCAAGAAATCTAATATCCCGCTCTCTTTTTTCTTTAGGCACATAAATCTGCTTTATGCCCTTCAGATATTCCCATGCTAAAAGATTGCCTTCTATATTTGGAGGGATTGCGGAAAGCCTTTTTATTACTTCCTCAGCGAGCTCATGATTTATAAATTCATTCAACTTCTGCATCTGAAAAATAAAGGTCTCTTTAAAAACAAATCCTGTCTCTCCACCTCTCAGCCTCAAGGCATCCTCGGTGCTTATGTAATACCAGCCTATTTCAGTAGTGTATTGTATGAGAGGATTTTGAACCGCAGTTCTTTCACCGCCGAGTAAACTCATACTTAAATCTCCAGATTGTTAACCCTTATTTTACCTGTCATCAACTGCGAAAGCAAAGACCTAAAGAGGCTCTCCATCGCCCTCTTCTTATTCTTCTCTGCCTGAATCTTTTCATCTATGGCTATAAGAATTTGGGCGATTTGGTGTTATTCGGGGAGAGGAGGAAGGGGGATTTTTTGATTCTTAACATCTGAATCTGTAACTGCCGGATAACTTGCTCCCCTTTGAACCTTACCAAGCTCTTCTATGAAAAAGTCTCTTGATACAATATAGTAAATATAACGTGGAATCGTTCCTTTTTCATTAGCTCTTAAAACGCAAAATGCGGTTGAACATATTTGACCATTAAAACATTCATCAATCAAAGCTAATCTTTTTAGAGTAGGTCTTACAGTTGCAAAGATAACATCTCCTGTTTCTATTAGCTTTCTTGCTCTGCTCGGAGCATCTTTACCTAAAAATAATTTGTATTCTGAAATGGTTAATATTTCTCTACTAATCCCAGATATATATTTGAATTTCCATTTAGGGGTATTCTCAGGATTTGTTTGCTTTGTTTTCTTTACAACCTCTCCCAACTTTACCACTTCCCAATGCTCTGGTATCAGCCCTATTTCCGTCTCTTTTAATGGCACTTTCTCAACTTCTTCAACAGGCACAGGCCCATAGGTAAATAGATGCTTCATCATGGCTTTCTTAAGTTCCCTTGTTGCCCTTATAACATTTTCTGTCTTCTCTTTTGCCTCCTGCACAGCAGAGAGCACAGAGGCGATTTTTTGTTGTTCAGGGAGAAGAGGATAAGCAAATTCATAGTTCTCTAAATCTGCTTTCTGTAAACTCGGCAATGTGGTTTTTGCGTGCTCACCAGATAATTTATTTAGAGACATCCAATAGTAAAGAAACTTCAAGTTGGGTTTTTCATTATTGAAAACAAGAAAGAAAGTTGTGTCAGTAGGGTAAGACGGTATAAGAAAGAGGTGAATGCTTCCTGCAGTGCCCTTTCTTCCAACTATGATTGTAGGTTCCTCAATTAACGGTTTTTCTACCCACCCAAAAATTCCACTTGAACCTACAAGCGGTACTTGCCCCTGAGTATGTGGGTTTGCTTTTCCATATTTTATTTCAGCCACATCTTTGATAGCTCTTACTTCCCAATCTTCTGGCATCAGACCGAGTTCGGTCATTTTGAAACCTTCAACAGCTTCTTCCACTATAGTCATATCTCAAACCCCATCTTATTAAGAATGTCCCCTTAATTGTCATTCCTGCCCCTGCCTTCGCAGGGGTAAACTCCAGCAGGAATCCAGAAAAACTAAATAACTGGATTCCGTGTCAAGCACGGAATGACAAAAAGAGCCTCAACTACCCTTCAAGATACTCTTTTAAACTCATAATTTTTATCCACTCAAATTCTCTAAGTCTAAGCATCTCTTTATCGCCTGTTACAATCACATCAGCTTTCCCTGTTACTGCACACTCAAGTATCCTGTTATCTGGGGCATCTTTAAAGATGTTGATTTTTCTGACTGGCTTTACAACCCTGGCAATATCTGAAAGGTAAAGGGCAGTACGGCTGATAGTTTCTCTATCACGGCTGAATTTGGCAGAAAGCACTGTTAATACTTCATCAATGATTTCTTTGGAGATTATCAGCAAGTCACTGCCTTCTATAACCTTTAGAACAGCTTTCTCAGCCTGGCTGTTTGGAATAACAAAGGCAGAGACATAGATATTCGTATCAAATACTACCTTCACTTTTTAAGGTATCTCTTAAGGTCTTTTTCAGTAAGAACTCCCTTTTCTTTTGCCTTTCGGCTCCAGTAATCCTGAATTTGATAAAATTCACCTTTTAATCTCTCTCGTTTTGTAATTCTTATCGCATCCTGGACTACTGCACTCAGGGGTTTTCCTTCCTCGCTGGCTATTTTTTCTATCTCTTCTGCTAGTTCAGGAGGAAGCGATATTGTCTTTTTAACTGCTGTTACCATCTAAAACACCTCCTTATTCGGTATGAATTAATCATACCACAGACCGCCTTGACAATCAACTCAGTCCCATTTTCGGGTAGTGTAAACTTTGAGGCTGTTGCCGAACCCTTTGAGCGAAATTAGAGGATTTTTGGTAACAAATCCTGGCGAAGTGGAAGATAAGCAATTTCAACTGTTTGAGCCCGAAGGGCGAGTTTTGAAATTGCCTGTAACGAGCCATTGGATTTGTCAAAAATTCTCTTTAAAAAGCGAAAAGGATGTTCGGCAACAGCCTCCTTTTCTGTGTAAAATTCTTGTAGAGAAAATAGACAGGGTGTATTCTCCATTGTTAGGCATTAATCATTAAAAGAAAGGAGGAATACACCCATGTCAGTAAAGGAACTTACAGATTTAACAATAGCAGATTTATTAGAGGAATACAATAGGGATTTCAGGGATTATTGGGAAAGGCACGATGAGTTAGTGAAGGCATTCAGGAGGAAGCTAATAGAGGAGGCGTTGGAGGAGGAGCGAGAGATGTTAGTATGTTGTAGACCATACAAACGGGTGACAGAGCGTAGGGATTACAGGAATGGTTACTGGAGGAGATGGATTGTGTTGAAGGATGGGCGATTAGAGATAAAGATGCCGAGGCTAAGGGGTGGAGGCTATGATAGTGAGATAATACCGAGGTATCAACAGAGGGTAGATGAAGTAGATAGGGCATTGATGAAGATATTCTTATATGGAGCCTCTAATAGGCTAACTGGTGAGGCATTAAGACCTATCCTTGGTGAAGGTGTAAGTGCCCAGACGATATCTAATATAGCAAAGAGTCTTGATGAAGAGGTAAAGAGGTATCACAATCGTAATATTGAAGATAAATATCTTTATCTCTTTTTAGATGGGATAGTATTGAAGACAAAGACAGGGTTTGGCTCGAAGAAGAAGGTAGTTCTTGTCGCCTATGGGATAGGGGTTGATGGCAAGAGGGAGTTGATAGATTCTATGATAACGAAACATGAGAGTGAGAGGAGGTGGGAGGGTTTTCTTAACAGTCTTTATAATCGTGGACTTAAAGGAGAGGTATTGGGTCTTATTATTACAGATGGCAATGCAGGGCTTGAGAATGCAGTGGACTACCTTTATCCAGAAGTGAAAAGGCAGAGGTGTTGGGCTCACAAACTAAGGAATGTGGCTAATTATCTTAGGAAGAAGGATCAAGAAAGGTGCATAAATGAAGCGAGGGAAATCTATCGTGCAGAAAACAAGAAAGAAGCGGTGAGAGCGTATAATGAATGGGCAGAGAGATGGAGGGCTATTTATCCTAAGGCAGTGAAATGCATAGAGAAGGATCTGGAGGAATTATTGAATTTCTACTCTTGCCCTGAGGAGATAAGGATAAAGGTACGGACAACAAATGCGATAGAGAGGGCATTCAGGGAAGTAAGGAGAAGAACAAGACCGATGAGTTGTTTTAATAACACTCAGAGTATTGAGAGGATTGTATATGCGGTGTTAAGTCATCTTAATGATAAATGGAGAATTAAACCCTTAAAAGAATTTACACAAAAGAAGAGGCTGTTGCCGAACCCTTTGAGCGAAATTAGAGGATTTTTGGTAACAAATCCTGGCGAAGTGGAAGATAAGCAATTTCAACTGTTTGAGCCCGAAGGGCGAGTTTTGAAATTGCCTGTAACGAGCCATTGGATTTGTCAAAAATTCTCTTTAAAAAGCGAAAAGGATGTTCGGCAACAAGCTCAGAATTGACACTACCCCATTTTCTCTAATATCTTATTTAATTTCCTATCTGCTTCATTCTTCTCTTCTTCTGCCTCCTTCAGTAAAACCACTGCCTCCTCTAAAGGCAAAACTTCCTCTCCTCCATTCTGTGCCACATACCTTGAAGGACTGAGGTTATAGTCATTCTTAACAGCATCGTCATTCTTTATAATCTTGCTTATTCCTTCTTCCTCTTTCCATCCTGAATAAATCTCATAAATTTTCTTTATGCTTTCGTCAGGAAGGTAGTTTTTGGGTCTTCCTTTGGCAAAGAGATTTGATGCATTGATAAGAAGGATTTCCCCTTTTTTCTTCTTGCCCTTATTTAAAACCAGAATAATTCCCGGGGCTGTGGTGTTATAAAATAAGTTTTCAGGAAGCAGGATAATCGCTTCTATCCAGTCCTTATCAACAAATGTTTTTCTTATATCCCTTTCTCTGTTAGCCCCTTGATTTCCACTACCTCTTGATACCGCACCTGTATCCAGAACAACAGCCATCTTTCCTTTATCATTCAGGGAAGCAAACATATGCTGAATCCATCCCCAATCAGCACTTGATGAAGGCGGATAGCCAAAAGAGAAGCGGTTATATGCCTGAAAAATCTGAAAGGTTGTTCCTTGTCCCGTGTATACCCACGATTAATAAATGCCTTCAGGATTGTCTGGTAAGTATCATCTGGAATCTTTGAGAAGTTTAGGGCAATATCGATATCGAGGCTGCCAACATGGGGATCGTCAGACTGGGGTAAGAGAAATGTCAGAGTCCATCCGCCGATTATCACCATTTCATCTTTTATTTCACCAAGTAGATGAACAAGTTCCAGAAGGACAGCTTTACAAGCCTTAACCTCTTTATCTCCGTATTGGCTTTTACTTACCATTTCGTCTTAATCCTTTGTTCAAATATCGCCTCCGCTGCTTCCTCGCCTCTCCCTTTGAAACTCTTCAGATCAAGGTAAAGCTGGATGTCAGATACAACATTAATGCCGTTAATATCCTGAAGCCCGTAGAAGACGCCTTCATCATATAGCTGAAGGAGAGTAACATTCGCCCCGGTCTCCACCTTTTTCAGTTGTAGGGCTTTTGAAATATCCTCGGTATTTCCATCAATATAACAGAAGAATCTCATAAATCTTACAAATGGCGCTACCTTTCTTGCACCGGAAAATAGTGCAAGTCCATAGCGATACCTCCTTTTTTCACACTCTTGTTTGATTGCAGCCTCAATCTGGTCTTCTGAAAGGCTGGAATAGAAAGAAAAGTTTGGGTTCTTTTCATAGGAATAATTATTGACCCATTGATTGAGCACTTCTTCGGGTTTAACAAGATAGAAACTCTTGTTTTCTTCTTTAATCCATTCTTCGGAAAGAAGCGCCTGTTTCACCCTTGAGGTCAGCCCTATGCTAATGCCTGCCTCCCTTGATAGGTCTTCGACATACCACCTCTTTGAGGGGTCTGAAAGAAGCACCCTCAGGGTTCTGCTCGATTTCGGGGAAAAGACGGATTTTGAGAGGCGAGCAACAGCGAAGGGATTGGGGTTTCCGCTTCTGTCAATAAAGATATTTTTGAAGGATAGAAATGCATTCCCTGCCAGATCAATGCAGCCTATGCCTGCCTCTTTGCATATCTCCCTGCTGGCATCACTTAGATAGGGAGCAACCAGTATGCCATAGGAGTTTTTAAAGCCCTTAAGATAGTCTTTAAGCTGAGCGATGGCCATTCTTACAAGGCGGGGCTCGCCTTGCGATTTTACTTCTACAATGAATTTTGCAGGCTTACCGGAAATAAGAGTGCTTAATACAAAATTGACTTCTTTATTATTGATTCTGACATTGGTCTTAGAGTCCTTTAGCTCAAGGAAGGTAATATCTGAAAGGACAGACGTTATACTGTTCTGTGCTCTCTTAAGCAGATCTTTCTCTTGAAACTGTTTCACTGTAAAAGATTGTTTCACCATACGGTGAAACTATATATTATAGTGAAACAAAAGTCAAGTAGTTTTTATTTGTGTGGAAAATAAGTCATTGATTTTAAAAGACTATTTTAATTGGTCGGGGCGACCCGATTTGAACGGGCGACCACCCGCACCCCAAGCGGGTGCGCTAGCCAGACTGCGCCACGCCCCGATAAGCTATAAGCAATTGCAAAATGCAGATTGCAAATTGCACATTGTAAAAAGTGTAAGTGAAAGTGAGTGTGAACTTGCACTAACACATGCACTTTTACATTTTGCATTGGAACGGAGTTCGCTATTAATCTGAAATTAGTTTTAAAACTGCTTTTAGGTCGTTTCTTATCTTGTTTATATCAGCCATGCGATGTCTGACTCTCGACTCTCGAGCAAACTTCTTTTTAACCCCGTCTATCGTATATCGTTCTTCATAAAGCAGTTTCTTTATCTCAAGAATCAGTTCGATATCCTTCTTTAAATAGACTCTCTGTCCCGAATTATTTTTTCTCGGTTTGAGAAAACTGAATTCAGACTCCCAGTACC
>JBFLZU010000026.1 GCA_040756155.1 Nitrospirota bacterium
CACGATGTAGTGCATCATTGATATCAACTGTCTCTTCTTCAAGAGGTAGAGGATTCCAGTTCTCGAAAAACAGTCGCTTCGCCTCTTTTACAGCAACTACATCTTCCCTTCCAAGCATGTCTTTCATCATAAAAGGTTTTTACCATTTCCATTGAAATAAAGTCAACAGATAAGCTCTAAATCCAAAATCCCATTGATTTCTTATGGTTAGTCCTTTATACTCTATAATTATTTATAATTAAAAATATAGCAGTAAGGTTAAGAGGTATAAAATGCGCAAGGAATCACGGGCTTTATTCATTGTCTTTGAAGGTATTGATCAAGCAGGAAAACAGACACAAGTAGAGAGGCTTTCATCTGCATTGTCACATAAAGGTTGCAGGGTAAAGACTATTTCATTCCCTGATTATGATACACCAATCGGAAGAGAGATAAAAAGATTCCTCGAAGGGAAAAAGGAACTCCCTATTCAACTGAGATACTTACTTTACACTGCGAACAGATGGGAAAGGGATGGAGATATTCGGAAATGGTTAAGTGAAGGCTATATCGTTATATCTGACCGCTACTCTGCATCTAATCTCGTTTACGGAATTGTCCAGGGACTGGATGTGGACTGGATGTTGACAGTAGAAAAAGGGCTTATACAGCCTGATTTGACAATCCTCATAGATATTTCGGAAAGGACATCCCTGCAGAGGAAACAAAGCAATCGTGATATATACGAGGGGAAAATTGAATTCCTGAAGTCTGTCCGAAATGCATATCTTGAACTCGCCATGAAAGATAACTGGAAGATAATCAATGGCGAGCAGTCTGTTGATGAGATCTCCAAAGAAATTAGAAAGATTATAGATCTGCTTCTGGCTTAACCTCTGGAGTTCCCCCTGTAAAACAAGTATTTCCATGTTAATTATACTGTGTGACATTACACTACCAATCTGAAATCCCAGTTTTTGTGATTTGCCATGACTTTATTCGCTGCAACCCTGCATGGGTAAACAAAGCGATGGCTGACAAACTTGCGAGGGTCGTGGCAGTTTCCAACACCTTAATTTATATCTTATCTATGTTAATCTGCGTGAATTGTGAATAAATCATATCTTTTAGGGATAGTCTCAAGGATAGATATTGTAAGGGCATTAGGGCGAGAGTAGAATTACTACCATCTAATCAAAAATTTTACTTGACAAGTTGAATAAAATAGGATAAAAATAGTCTTGATTAATGGAGATCACTCGTGAGACAGATTATGCCATAAGATGTATTTTATATATGGCAAAAGAACCTGAAAAGATATTTATAGTAAATGAGATTGCAGGATCACAATTGATTCCTAAGAGTTTCCTCGCAAAGATATTACAGAAGCTTGGAAGGGCAGGTCTTGTTGAATCCATCCGAGGTGTAAAAGGAGGCTTTCAGCTTGCAAAAAAACCTAAAGAGATTAACTTGCTTGACGTGATTATAGCCATAGAAGGCACTGTGGCGATGAACAGATGTGCTATTGATAAAAGGATGTGTAATCTGAGTAATACATGCACTGTTCATCCTATATGGGTAGATATGAGGAAAGAGGTAGAAAGACGGTTAAGAAAGTATGATTTTGCGCGTTTAGCAGCGCAAAAAAGATAGTGTTCTATTTATTTATGAAAAAACAGGATAAATTTAGTCCTAATTAATATTAATGCCTTTTGTCAATAAAGAAGACAATAAGGCTCCATTTGTGAGTTTGGGTAAACCAATAGTCAGGAGGTAAATATTATGCAGGAAAAGGCTATCTATCAAGAGACTGTACACCACAAGGTTGAGCTGAGTGTGTGGCCCTTTGTGGTAGGAATGTCAATATTGCTTGTAATGTTCGGTTTTATGGCAGCCTTTCAATGGAAACTGCCGATTGCGGGCATGCTCCTCGGTGGTGCAGGTGTTGTGGGCGTATTGATAAGTCTATTTGGATGGGTAAATGAGGTTTATGCGGAATCAGGGTTGAGCAAAACAGCGATAATCCTCTTCATACTCTCTGAGGCTATGTTATTTGGAGGCCTCTTCGGAGGCTATCTTTATAACATGTTCCCTGCACCTTTCTGGCCGCCTGCAAACACCCCTGCGGGAGTCCCGCCTCTATCTGTTGCGCTCATACTTTCTGTTTTCCTTCTTTCTTCCAGTGCTACGATTCAAATGGCAGAGGCGAAACTCAAAAAGGGTGAAGCAGATGGATTTAAAGGCTGGCTTCTCTTTACAATGATCCTTGGTGCGTTGTTCCTTGCCGGACAGGCAAATGAATGGTCCAAGCTCATTGGCGATGGCTTTACCGTCTCCACCAATGTCTATGGCACATTCTTTTATGCCATAACAGG
>JBFLZU010000027.1 GCA_040756155.1 Nitrospirota bacterium
TCATCTGAAACTCTACCAGGTTAAACATTATCTGGACAACGAGTTAGCCGAAAATTCGGGAAAGATGACAACTCCTTGATTGATAACAATAAAAAGGTATTTTTAGCCGAAAATGTGGGAAAGTCTCAAATTTGGAGGTAAATTTCAGGTAGGAGGATGTTTACCTGTTTCTGAAGTCTATACCAATATCCATAACAGAAAATCTTAGAGAAATCTCTTCAGACCTTCTCTGAAAGGTAATGGCTCAAATCCAAAGTTCTTTCTTACGCTATCTCTTTCGCAGATATTGTCCATCATAAGCATAGTAAGTTGATCTGTCGTTATTGGAGGAGTTGAAAGTATTTCTTCAAGAAACTTTATACCGGGCTTTAAAATGTTAACCGGGATATGGAGTTTCATCCGCTCTTTACCGATTGCCTGCTGAATAGCATTAACGATATCCTCATATGTTATATGTTCAGGGCCACCGATTTCGAAGATACGATTGTGATACTGCTGGTCTTCCAGAACCTTTATAATACAGGTTATGAGGTCATCTATATAGATAGGCTGAAGCAGAGAGTCTCCAGAGCCGAATATCGGCATCACAGGTGTCTTTCTAAGGATATCCATAAGTTTGAGGGTAAATTTATCACTAGCACCATAGATAATTGAGGGACGAAATATCGTATAGCTCAGTCCACTCCCTTGAACGATCTCCTCAGCCTCCCATTTTGTCCTGAAGTATTCTGTTTTTCCATCTTTTGATGCACCGAGTGCACTCTGATAATAGAAAAACCTTACCCCACCGTTTTTAGATACCTCTATAAGATTCTTTGTTCCATCCACATGGACAGATTTAAAGGTAAAACCCTTGCCTTCCTGTATTATCCCAACAAGATGGATTACCTTCTCGACACCACTGACCGCCTCTTTGAGTGACTCAGGCTCAGAAATATCACCGGTAACAGGCTCAGCACCTGCAGATATAATCATAGATGCCTTCGAAGGATCCCTCACAAGACATCTAATCTTGTATCCCTCAGCGATTAACCTCTTTATCAGATGTCCTCCAACAAAACCTGTTGCGCCTGTAACAAGAATCATACAGGAAATATATACCATACTATAAGAAATTACAACAATCTTGACTTTAACCGTGTCTTAAGGTATCTTTTCTTTAGTGGCAATCCTTGCTTCCATAGACATCGGAACAAATACGCTCAGACTTCTCGTCGCTGAATTCAAGAAGGATGGGTCTTTCAAGGAGATATATTCTAAAAGAAAGATAACACGACTCGGAGAAGGTCTGAATACCTCAGGAATACTCGGTTCAAAGGCGTTAAAAAAAGCAATTCATACGCTTAAAGACTTTAAGGAATCAATTGATAAATTCAATATTGAAGATTTTTCAGCAGTAGCAACAAGTGCGGTGCGAGAGGCCTTGAATAGAGTAGAGTTTATAAAGAGAGTCAAGGATGAAGTAGGTATTGACATCAAGGTAATAAACGGTAAGGAAGAAGCAGGACTTGTCCTTCAGGGGGTTATAGCAGGTTTATCTACTACTTCTCATCTTTCACCTCCAACTTCCCTTTTAGTGATGGATATCGGTGGTGGAAGCACTGAGTTCATACTTACTCAAAATCTTAAACCAAACTCTTCATTTCTCACTCTTCACTTCTCACTTTCTATTTCTCTTGGCGTGGTTCACCTCTCAGAGGAACTTATAAAAAATGACCCTCCACTGCAGATAGAGATAGAGAGAACAGATAGAGAGATAATTAAGAGCTTGTTAGGAGCTAAAAAGTCTCTCGGTAGTATCCCAGAAAAGACCATTTTTGTAGGAACTGCAGGCACAATAACCACATTGGCTGCAATAGAGCAAGGGCTTGATTCATACGACCATCTCAGGATACATAATTATATCCTCAAAAAAGGCGCGATTAAGGAGATATTCAACAGGCTCAAATCAATGACTCTTTCTCAGAGGAGAAAAATCCCTGCCTTAGAATCGGGAAGGGAGGATTTGATAATCCCTGGAACACTTATCGTTCTCAGGGGAATGGAGACTTTCGGATTCGACAGAATGACTGTGAGTGATTATGGACTCAGAGAGGGGATACTCGTAAATCTATGGAAAAAATATTCACAAAACCAGAAAGCCTCAAAGATGTCTCGTTCAGGTACTGCCCTGGCTGTGGGCATGGAATAGTTCACAGGCTAATAGCTGAGGTCATAGACAGGCTTGATATAAGGGAGAAAACCATAGGCATAGCACCTGTTGGTTGTGCGGTATTCGCATACGATTATTTTAACTTTGATGTAATAGAGGCTGCACACGGAAGACCTCCAGCAGTAGCTACAGGGTTGAAAAGAGTGATGCCTGACAGGATCATATTTTCTTATCAGGGAGACGGTGACCTTGCCGCGATCGGCATTGCAGAGATAATACATGCTGCAAATCGTGGCGAAAATATCACCGTAATATTTATTAACAATGCAACCTATGGAATGACCGGTGGTCAGATGGCGCCAACAACACTTATAGGACAAAAGACTACAACAACCCCAATGGGAAGAAATCCCAGGATTGAGGGATACCCATTAAGAATGGCTGAGCTTCTTTCTACACTCGACGGACCTGTTTTTATTGCAAGAGTAGCAGTAGATACACCAGCAAATATAATAAAGACCAGAAAGTGTATACGGAAGGCTTTTGAAAACCAGATCAGCCAACGAGGATTTTCATTCGTTGAGGTTTTATCAGCATGTCCAACAGACTGGAAGATGTCTCCGAAGGATTCTGTGAAATGGATTAAAGATGAAATGATGAAGGTTTTTCCGCTGGGAATATTTAAAGATAAAACGGTCCTTTCGTAAAAAAGTTGAGTGACTCAAAAGCAAATTAAAAATAAAAAATCAAAATGCAAAATGACAAATTAAAATTCAAAAATGTATAGGGGCTGTCTACCTTGAAAAGTAAGTGATAATTTTGCATTTTGATTTGTATTTTTACATTTTTATTTTTGATTTTTGATTTTATTTATCTTTGATTTTTGATTTCTATATTTTAAATATCATGCATCATGAGATTATCATAGCAGGCTATGGCGGCCAGGGGATATTGCTGATGGGAAGGCTTCTTGCACATGCAGGAATGCTTGGTGAAAAGAATGTCACATGCTTTCCATCTTATGGGGCAGAAATAAGAGGTGGAACAGCAAATTGTACTGTAGTAGTCTCTGAGGAGGCTATAGCCTCTCCGCTCTCAGCACACCCTGATGTCCTTATAGCAATGAATGAGGCATCAATGAGGAGATTTGAGGGCAGAATAAAAAGTGGTGGGTTGATCTTTATAAACTCCTCTCTCGTAAAGTCAGCACCAGAGAGAACAGATATAGAGATTATAGATTTACCAGCCAGCGAATTAGCAGCAAAGATAGGAAACTCTAAGACATCAAATATCGTAATGCTCGGTGCGTTTATAGAAAAGACCGCAATTATTACCGTAGAGAATACCTTAGATGCACTAAGGGAGATGCTCCCCGACGGTAAAGAATCATTGTTCAATATAAACAGGGAGGCTCTGTTTGTAGGTACAGAGTGGACAAAAAAGGGTAAGGGATGGGGGTAAGGATTAAGAGGTAAGGATTAAGGGGTAAGGATTAAGGGATAAGGAATAAGGAGCCATCCAATGATCCGTAAGGCTAAACTTGAAGATGTAAAAAAAATTCATCATCTCATCATGGCGTCAGCAAAGGCAAACGAGCTACTTCCAAGGTCACTGCATGAGATCTACGAAGACCTGCGAGACTTTTTTGTTTATGAAGAAGATGGAAAAATCATAGGTGTCTCTGCAATCCATGTATGCTGGGAAGACCTTGCAGAGATAAGGTCGCTTGCAGTCACTGAAGAATACAGAATGAAGGGGATAGGTAAGATACTTGTGCAAAGATGCCTTGAGGATGCAAAGGATATCGGAATAAGCAGGGTATTTGCATTGACCTATCACCCTGACTTTTTTGAGAAAATGGGATTTAAGAGGGTAGATAAGTCAAAACTGCCTCAGAAGATATGGGGTGATTGCCTTAAGTGTCCAAAATTTCCAGAGTGCAACGAGGTGGCTGTGATAAAAAAGCTGTAGGTCGCAGCGGCAGTTTCTGCGTTATCTTTGTCTATTCCCGGGATATTGCCCCTTCTTGGTTACAGGACAACACTCTGGTCCTGGTAGTTCTTCTGTATATTCCTTTTTTAGTAATTCGAGTAAACCAGGTATAAGTGGATGCTTGAGGAAATAACACCTGAGCCTTCCATCGATAAAATAGTCCACAATCCCGCTCAGCCTGAGTGCAGTCAGGTGCTGTGAGATATTTGGTTGGCTTATACCAAGAAAATCCTCAAAGTCGCTTACACACTTTACACCTTTTGCGAGCTCTTCGAGTATCTTTATCCTTACAGGATGTGCAATAACCTTTAGAATCTCGATATTTCTTGTAAGTTCATCCATAGAAGTATTATCTCCCAATATATTCAACAATTCTAATATTATTATATTTTAATAAAATCAGCTTGTCAAATTTTTTTCTTTTTAAGTCCTTCGCATCGTTTCTTTATATCCCTTATGGTCTTTCTGTAGTCTCTATTCGTGAATATTCCTGAGCCTATTACAAGTATGTCCGCTCCTGCAGAAGACACCTCAGCTGCATTATCAACCTTTATACCACCATCTACCTCTATATCTACACCCATCCCTTCTATTAATCTTCTAAGTGCAATTATCTTCTCAAATGTGTTCGGGATAAATTCCTGACCTCCAAATCCCGGATTTACAGACATAAGGAGAACCATATCAACATCTCTGAGGATATGCTCCAGTGAAGAAAGGGGTGTTGATGGATTGAGCGATACCCCTGCCTTAAGACCGATGTCTCTTATAGATTGAACCACTCTGTGAAGATGAATACATGCCTCTACATGCACTGTTATTATATCCGCACCTGCATCTGAAAAGGCCTTGATGTAATGTTGAGGAGATATAATCATCAGGTGGACATCGAGGGGGAGACTTGTTGTCTCCCTCACTGCCTTTACTACAACAGGTCCTATTGTGATATTGGGAACGAAATGCCCATCCATCACATCGATATGAATCATATCCGCCCCCGCATCTTCAACACGCTTTACCTCGTCTGCTAAATGTCTGAAATCTGCTGAAAGTATTGATGGTGCAATCCTGACCATTTTAAAGCCTCCCTTGTCTCCAGTTTACCCCGTTAGAAAGCCCAGTCTTTCAAGGCGGGGATGGATGTATTAAAATTTAAAACACCTTATAGAAAATGGCTGGGTTTAAAGCCCCGTCCTTTCTAACGGGGTTTATTCTGCCACAAACACCTCAATCGCAGATCCCCTTCTTATGGGGTAACCTGCCACAGGTTTTTGTTCTGCAATTATGTTTCCCTCAGAGCCTTCCCTAATTATTTTACTCTTTGAGAGTGTAACACCAAGTATCTCTGCTATCTGCTTTGCCTCCTCAAATCTCTTACCAATGAGGTTCGGTGTCTTATATATAGTTTCCTTAACTCCTGAACTCAGGAGAAGATCAATTTTTTCTCCTCTGCTAATGAACGATCTCGGTGGAGGAGACTGGTTAATCACAATATCCTTTTCTACTTTATCTGTATGGATCCTCGCTATATCACCGATATCAAGTCCACTCTGTTTTATGATGATTTCTGCTCTGTAGAATGGTTCGCCTTCAACTGCTGGCACAACTACTGTCTGAGAACCCCTGCTTACAATTACAGAGATACTCCTCCCACTTTTGATGACGACTCCTGATTCTGGCTCCTGCGAAATAACACTCCCTTTAGGAAGCGACGGATGATATTCCTCTCTCTCTACACGGAGTTTCAAACCTGAGTTATTGAGTATCTCCATGGCAGAGACAACCTCTTTACCTTCGATAGCTGGAACTGTCACTGTTTTCCCGGAGGTAAGTATCTTCATTGTCACTATCGCTGTGATTATACCCAAGGTTACGAATAGGGAAAAATACAAAATCAATTTTAGAAATCCCTTTATCAATGACATACCAATCTTGCTCCAAAGAAACCATCCATATCAGAGATATGTGGGTATGTGCGAATGAAATCCCCACTGGGGTAATTAATGAGGTGTCTACCTGTCGCCGGGATGTATGTCACAGGATTATCAATATAGAATTTGGGGTGATTATGTAAAAACTCATTCACTACATTCTCTCCCTCTTCAGGTTCGGTAGAACATGTGCTATAAACGATAACACCTCCAGGCTTGAGAATTTCTGCGATATTTTCCAGTAGTTTCTTCTGAAGTGCCTGATATTCTGTTATAGTCCTCTCTGTCTTTCTCCATTTCCCATCAGGATGTCTCCTGATTATACCCGTTCCAGAACAGGGTGCATCAAGAAGTATACGGTCAAATACACCGAGCCATTTTAGATCTTTTGTTGAATCTGTATGATATGACTTTACACATTTTATACCGAGTCTCTTACAATTTTCTTTCAGGCGTATGAGTTTCTCTTCATTTATATCTATGGCGATAATCTCACCTTCATCCTCAATAAACTGGGCAATATGTGTAGTTTTTCCGCCAGGTGCAGCACAGGCATCAAGTATCCTTTCACCCTTCTTCGGGAAAAGCAGGTATGAGATTAACTGTGACGCTTCATCCTGTATCTGAAACCAACCTCTTTTAAAGGATGGAAGTTCCTCTATCGAGATAATACCTTTTACCTTTATACCAACAGGTGATACAGGAGTATTGACAGCTTCAACACCCTCTTTGCTTAAATCATTTATAAGTTCATCTCTGTTTGTAAGCAAGGTATTAGTTCTAAGTGTAAGTGGAGGTATTCTATTATTTGTTTTACAGAGTGCAATTGTATCCTCCACACCAAACTGCCCAAGCCACCTCTTTACCAGCCATTCAGGGTGTGAATATACGACCGAGATATGATGTAACGGGCCTTCTTCTAAGCGTGGAAAATCCAGGAGATCCGGACTGATCTTTGACGTCCGTCTCAGCACTCCATTGATAAATCCTGAAGCCCTTTTATATTTACACCTCTTTGCAAGTTTAACAGATTCATCTACCGCTGCCCATGTTGGAACCTTATCCATGAATAAAAGCTGATATATACCTGAACGTAGTATATTTACAACACCTATCTCAATTTCTTTTAATCTTCTGCCTGCGCTGCATTCTATTATCCAGTCTATCTTTCCCCTGTTTCTCAGGACGCCATAAACAAGTTCCATGATGAATGCCCTATCAAGTCTGCTTGGTTTGCATTCGAAGACTTTTTCAAATACACTACTTGCAAGAGCACCCTTCTCTATCATATTAAGCGCATCGAGAGCTATCTGTCTCGAACTATATGTTCGGTCTTTTTCTGTGATGCCCCGTACTCTGTTCATAGGCGTATGCTACTTTCAGGATAGATTCTTCCTCGAAATGTCTACCGAGTATCTGAAGCCCTATTGGTAAATTTTCGCTGCTGAAACCACATGGAATAGAGATACCAGGGATGCCTGCGAGATTTACAGAGATTGTGAAGATATCCGATAAGTACATCTGCAGAGGATTAGCAGTCTTCTCGCCAAGTCTGAATGCCGGGGTTGGTGATGTTGGTGTAATAATTACATCTACCACTTTGAATGCCTCATCAAAATCCCTCTTTATAAGGGTTCTTACCTGTTGTGCCTTTCGATAATAAGCCTCATAATAACCGGAGGAAAGGGCATATGTGCCGAGCATTATTCTCCTTTTAACCTCCTGACCGAATCCTTCGGCACGGGTTTTCAGATACATATCCATCAGGTTTTTTGCCCCCTTTACCCTGAAACCATATTTTACACCGTCGTAGCGGGCAAGGTTTGAGCTTGCCTCAGATGTGGCGAGTATATAATAAGTTGCAACAGCATAAGGGGTATGCGGTAATGATACCTCTACAGGTTCAGCTCCGAGCCCTTCAATCGTCCTTATCGCATTTTTGACAGCATCTTCTACCTCTCTGTCCATTCCCTCTATGAAGTATTCCTTGGGTATACCCATCTTCATCCCCTTTATCTCTTTACCGAGAACTGATGTAAAATCAGGGACAGGTATATCAGCAGAGGTAGAGTCCATAGGGTCATATCCAGCAATAATGTTCATAAGAATGGCTGTATCTCTGACATCCTTTGTTATAGGACCTATCTGGTCAAGTGAGGATGCAAATGCTACAAGTCCAAACCTCGATACCCTTCCATATGTCGGCTTCAACCCGACCACACCACAACACGAGGCAGGCTGTCTTATAGAACCACCTGTGTCAGAACCTAATGCCGCAATACATGCATCTGCTGCTACTGCGGCAGCAGAACCACCACTTGAACCTCCAGGGATTCTGTCCAGAGACCATGGGTTTCTCGATGGACTGAAGGCAGAATTCTCAGTAGATGAACCCATTGCAAACTCATCGAGGTTTGTCTTTCCGATAAGGACATATCCACTATCTTTCAGCCTCGCCGTCACAGTGCTCTCATATGGTGGAATAAAGTTATGAAGTATCCTTGATGAGCAAGTAGTCCTGACACCCTCTGTGCATATATTGTCCTTTATGGCGATCGGTATACCGAGCAGAGGTGATGATCCCCCCTTTTTAAATCTTTCATCAGCATCTTTACCGGATGAAAGAGCAATCTCATCTGTAACAGTGACATATGCTTTTATCTTTTCTTCTATACTATCTATTCTTTTTAAAATCGACTCTGTAATCTCTGATGATGTGATTTCATTCTTTTTAAGAAGGTCGTAAAGCTCATGTATAGTCATCCTGTTTAAATCCAAATAATACCCCCTGAACTTTTATACTATCCTGTTCTCATCATCAACCCTTACTATGGTAGGTTTGAAGTCTTTTAATTCCTCTTCGTTAGCCATCTCATAACAGAATATGATAATCCTGTCACCCACAACACCTTTTCTTGCTGTTGGGCCATTAAGACAGACAATACCAGAGCCTCTTTTACCAGGAATCACATAGGTCTCAAACCTTTCCCCGTTGTTCAGGTTAGAGACCATCACCTGTTCATATGGAAGAATTCCTGCAGCCTCAAGCAGAGTCTCATCAACAGTGAGACTACCTTCATATTCGAGGTTAGCATCAGTAACAGTTGCCTGATGTATCTTTGACCTGAGCATGATCCTTAACATGACAACTCCCAAATAAAATAGTTCTGAAGTGCTGAAGATCTGAAGTTCTGAAGTTTTTTGCTTCAGTCCTTTAGCACTAAAGCCTTCAGTTCTTCCGCTCTATCTATCATTCTATTATCTTCGGCACCCTGTAAAATTCCTCTGTTCTGTCAGGGGCGTTTGAAAGGGATTTCTCCCTTTGTAGGGACGCCTCTATTTTGTCATCCTTGAATACATTTCTAATAGGGAGAACATGAGAGGTAGGTTCCACACCTCTGGTGTCTAACTCATTGAGCTTTTCCATGTATGTGAGTATGTTATTGAGCTGAACTGTAAATACCTCTATTTCATTCTCAGCGAGTTCCAGCCTTGCAAGTCGGGCTACATGATTGACTTCTTCTCTTGTTATCTTCATAGCGAACTCCGTTCCAATGCAAAATGTCACCCTGAGCCTCAGGCGAAGGGTCTCAAACCGAGATTCTTCACTTCGCTCAGAATGACCAAGAGAAAATAGCCGAGGCATCCTGCCTCGGATGTCAGGCAACCCCGTATTAAATACGGGGCTGACCTATTTTTCTCAAGATTCAAAATTAAAAATTCAAAGATAAAAATTTGAAATCATTCTACCGTAACACTCTTTGCAAGATTTCTTGGTTGATCAACATCGCATCCTCTGATTACAGCTATGTGGTAGGCAAGTAACTGAAGTGGGATGCTCAGGAGTATTGGCGTGAGATATTTGTTGGTTTTTGGAATATAGATTACCTGATTTACCTTTGCCTCTATAGCCCTGTTTCCTTCCGTAGCTAATGCTATCACAATACCTCCCCTTGTTTTCACCTCTTCAATATTGGACATGACCTTCTCATACAGGGGATCGTCCACCGCAATAACAACCACAGGCATATTTTCATCTATAAGGGCTATAGGCCCATGTTTCATCTCTCCTGCAGGGTATCCCTCTGCATGGATATAGGATATCTCCTTAAGTTTCAATGCACCTTCTAATGCCACAGGATAGTTTATACCCCTTCCAAGGTATAGAAAATCGTTAACCTTTGAATATAGCGATGCGATCTTCTGGATGCCATCATCTTCTGCAAGGATCTTCTCTGCCAGTTTAGGTATCTTAATGGCATCCTCCAGTAATTCCTGAGACCTTATTACATCTATTTTTTCTCTTAACCTCCCCATATAGATTGCAAAGAGAAAAAGGGCTGTAAGCTGAGAGACAAATGCCTTGGTGGAGGCAACTCCGATCTCAGGTCCTGCATGTGTATAAATCACCCCATCAGCTTCCCTTGTTGCTGTGCTTCCAACTACATTACATATAGTAATTACCGTTGCACCGAGCCTCTTTGCCTCCCTCTGAGCTGCGAGGGTGTCTGCTGTTTCGCCTGACTGGGTGATGGAGATAAAGAGTGTCTTCTTATCAACGATAGGGTTTCTATACCTGAATTCAGAGGCTATATCCACCTCAACAGGTATCCCTGCAAGTCCTTCTACCATGAATTTCCCAACAAGGGCTGCATGCCAGGAGGTACCACATGCAACAAGATATATTCTATTGATGGGTTTGAGTGTTTCTGCAGAGATGCCTGTTTCTTCAAGGTAAACATTACCTGTATCTATAGATATCCTTCCTCTGATGGTATCCATAATAGCCCTCGGTTGCTCGTGTATCTCCTTCAGCATGAAATGCTTGTAACCACCCTTCTCAGCCATTACAGGATTCCACATTACCCTTTTAACCTCTTTTTCTATAGAGTTTCCATCGAGTCCTGCGATTATGATACCCTCAGGTGTGAGTACTGCCATTTCTTCATCATCGAGGAATATTACATCCCTGGTGTAGTTAAGTATGGCAGGTATATCTGAGGCGATGAAGAACTCTTCCTTACCGAGTCCTATTACCAGTGGACTTCCATTCCTTGCAGCTACAAGTTTTTCAGGTTCATCCTCATGGATTACACCGATTGCATATGCACCTTTAACCTCTCTGAGTGCACACCTCACCGCTATCTCAAGCGGTTCTCCTTTCTTTGTGTATCTTTCTATCAGGTGGCATAAAACTTCGGTGTCTGTCTCTGACTTGAAATTATGCCCTTCCTGGAGAAGTTCCTTTTTAAGCTGGAGGTAATTTTCTATGATACCATTGTGAACAAGGACAAGTTTTCCCGCCCTGTGGGGATGAGCGTTATCCTCAGATGGTCTTCCGTGTGTTGCCCACCTGGTATGCCCGATGCCTACCATGCCT
This sequence comes from Nitrospirota bacterium, assembly GCA_040756155.1. Classification (NCBI taxonomy): domain Bacteria; kingdom Pseudomonadati; phylum Nitrospirota; species Nitrospirota bacterium. The sequence goes on from JBFLZU010000027.1 coordinate 11,456, forward strand.
TTTATCCGTCTTCCCTGTAGTGTATTCTCAAGATTCTTAAGCTTTCCAACCGAGCGGATAACATCTATCTTTCTGTTGCATAATACAGCCACACCGGATGAATCATACCCTCTATACTCAAGGCGCTTAAGCCCCTCAATGAGTATCAAGATGGCATCCTGTCTTCCTATGTATCCGATGATCCCGCACATATTAAAACAGTGAACAGTGAACAGTGAACAGTGAACAGTTAAAAGAAAAAGACATCTATTTACCCTTTCTGTTTTTACTTTTCAACTTTAAACTTTTAACTTTGGACTGTCTTTTTAATGACCATCCATTTTTATTTACCTGTTCAACCCTACTTATAGCTAGGGCATCTGGAGGAACATCCTTTGTGATGGTTGAACCCGCACCTATAACTGCTCCTCTTCCAATATGCACAGGTGCAATGAACTGTGTATCACTTCCAACGAATACTCCATCATCAATAATGGTTCTGTGTTTTTTGAATCCATCATAATTGCATGTAATAGTCCCTGCACCTATGTTCGCTCCCTTCCCTATTGTGGCATCACCGATATAACTCAGGTGCATCGCCTTTGTATCCTCCCCTATGGTTGATTTCTTTATCTCCACAAAATTACCTATCTTAGCTCCTTTACCAATAATTGTCTCGGGTCTTATATGGGCAAATGGTCCGATACTTACATTGTTCTCAATCTCTCCATTCATAATAACACATCCATCTTTAATAATTACGCTGTCTCCTATACGACTGTCAATAATCCTCACATTAGGGCAAATCACACAGTCCTCACCGATGGTGGTATTACCTTCTATGAATGTATTTGGATATATCGTTGTATCCCTGCCTATGGTTACACACGTGTGGATGTATGTATTTTCAGGGTCATATATGGTTACACCGTTTAACATCAGATCATTGAGTTTTTGTTTTCTGAGATACCGCTCTGCTTCAGAAAGTTCTCTCCGGTCATTAATCCCCATTACCTCTATAGGGTTCTCAACACCGATAGTTCCCATTTTTGCACCTTCAGTTATCCCGACATTAATTATATCTGTCAGATAATATTCCCCCTGTATGTTTTCATTGGAGATCGACTTAAGTGCAGTATAGAGAAACTTTTTTTCGACTGCATATATACCACTATTTATCTCTTTTGTCTTTTTCTCAATATCTGTTGCATCCTTCTCCTCAACGATTTTGAGGAGTCTCCCTTTATCGTCCCGGATAACCCTGCCATATCCCTCAGGGTTTGTAACCGTAGTGGTTATGCATGTAAGGTGATTTCTTTCAGTTCTATGAACATCTATAAGTCTATGAAGACTCTCTATGCTTATAAGAGGGACATCGCCACAGAGTATCAGGATAGTTCCATCAAAATCGTTCAACATATCCCCGGTGGCGCTTACTGCATGTCCTGTACCGAGCTGTTCCATTTGATAGACAAATTCTACACTATCGTCTCTGATATAGTTCTTTATCTCTTCAGTGTGATTGCCGATTACAATGATAGTCCTTTCTGGAGTAAGGGCAATCGCCTGCCTTACTACATAAGTTATCATCGGTTGTCCTGCAAGCGTATGGAGAATCTTCGGTTTTTTTGATTTCATCCTTTTACCAAGACCAGCAGCCAATATTATGACAACGAGACCATCCAGGGTAAGCCACCTCACTTTTGAGTTCTGTTATTCTTTACGCTTATACCGATCATCTCTGGTGTTGCGATACCTCCTGAGAGTATTATCCTTATTCCCTCTTCAATCGAAAAATCAGTGTATAAGACTTCATCTTTCTTAAAAAGCACTGTATTGCCAAGATAAAGGTTGTTTGTAGGCACATAGACAGCACTGAATCCCCTTTCGCATCCTTCATCTGATCCTTTAAAGACACACTCCTTTGTCAGGAAACCAAAGGTATAGATGCCCGGTCTTGGATACTCCACTATTACAAACCTCTGGAATCCAGACCTGTTATCTGGTGAAAATGCATCAAATATCTGTTTGAGAGTGGTATAAAGACTCTTAAAAAATGGGATATGGAGAAATATCTTCTCTCCTATATGTAGCATCCGCCTACCTATAACATTTGTTGAGATAAGTCCAAGTAAAAATATAGCTAAGAGTGTAGTGATGAAACCGAGCCCTGGTACATGTCTCTCAAGTAGCCTATCCAGCGCTGGAGATAGAAGGCCATCCACAAACCTGTAAAGCCATACAATCACCATTATGGTAATAATAGCTGGGATTGAGACTATAAGCCCTGAAATGAATTTTTTCTTAAAGGTAGCCTTGATTGATTCCATAGGTTAATTATACTACAAACTATCTACTTCAAGATGCAAGATTTTTTTATCACTTAAAAACCATTGAACTTTTTTCCGATAATTTATAGTTTTGCTATGCAATTAAAAAGAATTCTAAAGCCAGATGGATTGCTCCTTGCCAATGTGATTGATAGTTTTAAAAAGGGGGCATTCATGCCTTCCTATATCCGAACATTAGAGGAGGTATTTGGAAAGGGAAATGTCCATCTCCTTACCCTTAGTCCGGATTATGACAAAATCGAAATCAGCACCTTTGTTATCGTAGCGAGTCCGCAGAGGTTAGACATGAACGATTTCGTAATGGCAGTTAAAGGAAAGAAGGGTAAAATGACCTCCCATGTCATGCCTCAAGACCGATTGCAACAATATCTAAAGGAACGCTACTCGGTGCTCCTCACTGATGATTATGTGCCCGTGGATAATTTAATCGCGCCTATATTTGAAGAGCGATTCGGGTATCAGAGATAGAAATGTCTCAGGAAATGAGCTAAGATAAAGACGGCGATACCTGAGAGGAAGGTAAGTGTAACCCCTATGTTTCTTTCCTTATGAGAATGTGGTAAAAGATGTGCCACCCCTAAATATATGAATGTACCGGCAGTGAGACCCAGTATTAGGGCAATAAGGGTAGTTATGCTGACAGCGGGGTTAAAGAGACTAAAGAAAATAATCGCAAATAATGCACCAAATGGTGTGGCGGTGGCCACCAGAAAAACGAGATAAAATATCCTCTTTTTAGAATACCCTAAGATGGTAAGAAGAGAGGCGGATGTAAGACCTTCAGGGAGTTCATGGAGTATAATCCCTAAGGTAACTAACAGTCCAAGTGGTTCAGAGACATGAAAACTTGCCACAAGGGCGACTCCATCTATAAAGGAATGGAGAAGGAGACCTCCCCATGCAAGGAGAGATACCCTTCTAACTTTGCATTCTTCATCGAAACATCGGCTAGGGGCAGAAAACTGCTCGAAGATATAAAGAAGCAGAAATCCTGAAATTACAGAGAGACTGCTCCATTCGCTCATCTTTAGAGATTCAGGAATTATCTCAGTAAAGGAAAGGGAAACAAGTGCACCTGAAGTAAAGGCGATGAGGTAGTTCTGGTTATTCAGACACCACTCATAGCGATAAATTACGAGGATGCCTCCAACAATGGTAGCTCCTCCTGCTATCAGGCTGAGTATGACAAGTTCCATAGAGATGTTATTTTAACATAAACCGCTAATATTCTAATAGAAAATTTCTCGTCTTCATGTTAGATTATAATAATATGAAAGACCGGTGGACATTTGATAATCTTGTTTCCATTATGGAACGGCTCCGAGGAGCCGGTGGTTGCCCATGGGATAAAGAGCAGACAAGAGAGTCGCTTAAGCCATTTCTTGTAGAGGAGACATACGAGGTCATTGAGGCGATAGATGAAGGGAATCCTGAAAAGATAAAGGAAGAACTCGGTGACCTTCTCATACAGATACTTTTTCATGCACAGATTGCAAAGGAAAGGGAAGAGTTCGATATAAATGATGTGATAGAAAGGATTGCTGATAAACTTATCAAGAGACATCCGCATGTATTTGGTGATAAAGACCTCAAGACACCGAAGGCTGTGCTTGAGAACTGGGAAGAGTTGAAAAAGGCAGAAGGGAAAAGAAAGTCTGTACTCGATGGTGTCCCAAAAGAACTGCCTGCTCTGCTGAGGGCTCACAGGTTACAGGATAAGGCATCGAGAATAGGGTTTGACTGGGAGCGGGTGGAGGATGTTGTTAATAAACTTGACGAAGAGCTTGATGAATTCAGAAAGGCATTGCAATCCAATATCCCTGGACGGATTGAAGACGAACTTGGTGATGTCTTTTTTGTCCTCGTGAACATTGCACGCTTCGTGGGTGTAAATCCAGAGGACGCCCTTAGAAAGACTATAAGTAAATTTATATCGAGGTTCAGATACATAGAGATGAAAGCTGCAGATGCGGGTTTGAAACTCTCTGAGATGTCTCTTGAAGAGATGGATAAACTCTGGGATGAAGCTAAAAGACAGTGAAAAAGATTTAATTAACTTGACTTTCTTTGATGATGACTATATTATAAAGTCATAGGAGGTTTTCATATGGGAACCAAAATTGTGACTATATCTGATGGTAAAAAGGACTTCTTAGGTATTATAAGAGAATCGGTGGCTAAAAATGAAGATGTTCTCATTACTAAACGAGGTCAGCCCGTAGCAGCCCTTTTGCCATACAAAGAATACACAGACCTGAAAAAATTAAGAACCTATCTTAAGATGCTTGAGATCTCCGCAGTAATGGATAAAACCCATATTAAAGCAAAGGACGTTTATGAAGCATCAAAGAAAGAACTTGAAGGAAGAAGGCTGTGACTATAGTAATTGACTCAGGAGTTTTATTGAAAGCTTACTTTCCTGACGAAGAAGGTCATATAGAAGCACAGAGTCTTATTGGTGACTACGCAAGGGGAAATATTACATTTCATGCGCCAACCCTCATTACCTATGAGATAATTAATGCCTGTCTCGTTGCCTCAAGAATGGCACGCTTTCCAAAAGAGAAGGTGAAAGAGCTGATGTACGAGATGCTTGGGATCGAGATTTTTAAGGAAGATATTGAGCCTTTAAAAGACAGAGTCTTTGCTATCTCTGCAAAGCATAGCAGAAACGCATATGATGGGGCATATATAGCCGTTGCTGAGTCAAAGCATCTACCGTTCCTCACCGGCGATAAAAGACTCTTCGAAAGCCTAAAAACCCACTTCCCTTTCGTAAAGTGGATTGGGAATTATCCAGAAGTTAAAAAGCAATTCTCAAGGTAAGGCAATATTATCTCGCCTTCTTGCTCCGTAGAGAGGCGGGACTTGACTGTAGAAAAAGGCTTTGATATATTCAATCCATGGATTCGGGGTAACCATTAGTAAAGATCAGAATAAGGATAAACGAAATACTTCGTTTATCATCCCAATTTAGGAGCATAAACGAACTTGTTCGGTTATGAACGAGATAGCCAAAATGACGCTTCGCTTGAACGCCTTTAAGAATACAGTTTAGTGATAGACATTATAAGGGGAACATCCATAAAAAGATGGAAATGATTAAAGAGGAGTCGGCGTTCACATTTTGTCTAACGGGCTGGCGGATGAGAAGGCTTCAGCCTAAAATGAGATGGAAATTTTACCTCATTTTCGTTATCTTTAAGCGAAGCGTCACTTCGGCTATCAGACGGATGAACGGCTGAAGCCAAAATGCCCTAAAGGGCACTTCGCTCATCCGCCAGCCCGTTAAACAAAGCGGTGGCTTAAAGGGAAGAGGGGAAAAGGATGTTTTTTAACAAAGCCAAGAAAATAGGACGTAATTGTGCATTGGTTATCACTCCGTTTGCTACATCTCAAATGGAAGACATAAAGAAATCGCTACCCAATAGGCAATTTTCTGAAACCGAAGCTATTAGATGCAGGTTTTGTCTAATGATTTTGAATCTTGTAATGGCAATTTGGTGGATTAACAATTTGGAAAGGAATACTAATAGAGCTAGGAAAATCATAGACAGTATGGTTGAAACCTTTAATGGTGCGTTTGAAAGAAACTCAAAACCAATTAGAATAGGTGATTTTGTAACTGACCCCGTAGAAATAGCACTTATTGATAGCGCGATGGGACAAGTTGGAGTAAGTAAAGACACGATGTCAAGTTTTAAAAGTATCATAAGTACTATTTATAATAATAGGGTGGTATCTTACATGAATGCTTTCAACGAGGTTTTAACAGAATTACGCAGAGAAATAGGAAAGCCCGATTTTCCTCAACCAGCATTTTTTTCTCAATCAGCATTTAGCCCAGTAGCAAGACTGTTTGTTAAACATTATACTGGCGATTTATGGGAAAACCACATTGATTTTGCTACAAAGCTGTCTTCACTTCTTGATACTTGGAATATGACAATTTATACGATAGTAAAAACATTAATATAAAATGAAAGTTACAGGAAAATTATGAGTAAAAGCCACCGCTTCGTTTAACACAGGCTAAAAGATTTCCATCCAAATGCTTCACACTTCTTTTAGCCTTGACCGTTAGCAGACATCGCAGGCTTGACTTAGAAACACATAGGATTTGGGAAAATGGAAAAAGATATTACCAAAAAAGAAAGTTTTGTGGCTTTATTTGACATTCTTGGCTTTAGTAATCTTTTGAAAAATAACGAATTAGATAAAGTGGCTAATACATATATAAAAGCGAAAAAAGATTTTGAAGATAATGTAAGTCACATTAATTCACTGTTACAAAAAGATGCAGTAACATTTCATATTTTCTCTGACACTTTTCTCATGTATACTTCTGAAGTTAATGGTACGAGCTTTCTTGCACTACTTGCAGCATGTGACTTCCTATTTCTTGCTGCAATTGAGAATGAGTTGCCGATCAGAGGAGCAACAGCAGTTGGTGAATTAATTGTTTCACACGGGATAGAGATAGGTAAACCAATTGTTGAGGCATATGAAAATGAAAAAAAGCAGGATTGGATTGGGTGCTGGATAACCGATGATTGTATGGCAATAATTAATAGAGATAAGCATTTAACTGGAAAAGATATCGTGGAATACGAAATACCTCTAAAAGATGGTGAAGTGAAAAAGAGGTATGCTTTTAATTGGGTAAAATCGTTACCCAGAAAGATAATGCATGAAAAAAAGAAAAGAGATTTCACCACAGATGAGATTAAGGAAGAGATTAAATTTCTCAGAGAAATGCCATCCGACTGGAAAGTGAAAAGGATGCATGATAATACTATCAAATTTATAGATTTTGTTTTATCGCCTGAATTCATAAAAATATACAAATCAAGTAGCGCATGATTTTGAAAGCAAAAACTGCGACGTCTGCTAACAAAGCGCAAACGGCTATGGCTTAAACCTATTGGCTTCGTTTGTGCTTGAACGAGATAGCCAAAATGACGCTTCGCTTGAACGCCTTTAAGAATACAGTTTAGTGATAGACATTATAAGGGGAACATTCATAAAAAGATGGAAATGATTAAAGAGGAGTCGGCGTTCACATTTTGTCTATCGGGCTGGCGGATGAGAAGGCTTCAGCCTGGAATGATTAGCAATTTCTATCTATTTGCGTTATCATTAAGCGAAGCGTCACTTCGGCTATCAGACGGATGAACGACTGAAGCCAAAATGCCCTAAAGGGCACTTCGCTCATCCGCCAGCCCGATAGGCGACATGTGCTATAATATTTATAAGGGTAGAAAAAATGTTTAGACCCCGTATTTATGTGGATACATCTGTAATTGGTGGTTGTCTTGATAATGAATTTGAGAAGTATTCAAACCAATTGTTTGAGGAATTTATAGCGGGAGTAAAGAGGCTTGTGATCTCTGATTTGGTATTATTTGAACTTGAGGGAGCATCCGAAAATGTTAAGGATGTGTTAAACAGGGTTGCAGAAGATAACATTGAATATGTTTTTCTCAATGAAGAATCAATATCCCTCGCAAATGCCTATTTGAAAGAAGGTGTGATTGTAGAGAATAGTCTTTCAGATGCCAGGCATATAGCTATCGCAACCGTGGAAAGAGTAGATGTTTTAGTGAGTTGGAACTTTAAGCATATCGTAAATTTAAATCGTATTCACTTAATAAACTCGGTAAATCTCAAGTTGGGGTATCCTATACTTGAAATTAGAAGTCCATTGGAGGTGATTTATGAAGGCTAAAAAATTTGATGCTGTAAAAATGAAGCGGAGATTACAAAAAGAAGCCGAACAGAAGTTATCAAAGCTTTCAGAAAGGGAACAGCTTGAACTTTTGGCTAAAAAATTTGGTCATTTAAGAAAATCTAAAAAAATGGCACACTTCGCCTAACAACAGGCTAAAAGATTGACATCCAAATCCTACTGCACTTCTTTTAGCCCGAAACCGATGGGCAGGAAATTTGCTCGCTACGGCTCGCAAATTTCTATTCTGCCCAGAGGGGAAAAGGGGACTGTTGTATTAAGTTGTATTAAATAGTGCACGTACTGGTAGATATCAGAGTGTTTGAAGAATATGAAAAGAAGATTCTAGTTTATAATTAGTATAAAAATAGGGGGGCGTAAAAATAGGGGGGACGGTTCTATTTTGAAATGCCCGAAACTTCATTTAACACCCGGCTTTGCGGCTACATTATTGGATTTGAAGATGTATGGTCGCGAAAATGGCCTATGTCACAGCGTTTGCAATGAGGCCACAAACGCTGCGCCATTTATGGCTACATTCGCAAAGCCTTGAACGTTAGTGAAATCGTGGACTTCGGGAGCATTGGAAAATAGAGGTGTAAAGGATGAAAGTATGTTTGATTGCAGATCTTTATTTGTTCTCTTCTGAAATTGGGGGAAATTGGTCTGAAGATAGTTTCGTCATTTTTAAAGAGAAAATCTTACAAAAGGTGAGAGACAAAACAGAAAACGTTTCAACAGTTGTGGAGGTAAAGTAAAATGCGCTCTTCGTCCACGACTATTGTCAACTTCGTTGGCTCGGTGCTATCGCACTCACTTAATAGTAGACATACGACTACGCTTCGCTCCACCAAAATGCTCGGTTTCACCTCGCACTTCGCATGTCCGCGGCCATTAGCGGAAATTTCTAACAAAAAATACAAGGAAGAAGTATGGCTTTAGGTGTGTCAAGTATCAGCTTTATTCCCCACCCCGGTATCAGATTTATTCCCCACTTTTTCCAGGTTAAATTATAAAACTCGTCCTGAAGCTTTGTCCATAATTATCACAAAATAATTTCACCCCCTTCTT
>JBFLZU010000028.1 GCA_040756155.1 Nitrospirota bacterium
GGTTCCTGCCCTTCCAAGTTGTCTTTCTTAAGGGAAGACTTATGAAGAAGCCATTGCCAATATTAAAGAAGCTGTTGAAGGATGGCTTGAAGTGATGGAATCCAAAAAGTCCTTTGACTCTGCCCGAATTGTTGAAGTCACTGTGTGATGAACTTGGTCCCGGCCTGCTTCGTAAATTGATACGCCAGGCAGGTCTTACAATAGAGGAATTCAACGAACTGTAATTCTCCTTTACCATCTCCAACTCACCCCTACCGAATAGAGATTTTTCTCATACTCATACAGGGCTATGTTGGAGAGATTTTTTCTTCTCAGGTATTCAAGAGAAATATTCAGGTTTTTGAGAATATTCTTTGAAAGAACAAGGCAGTACTTCCAGTTATCTCCTTCAGGTGTCTTGGAATCCACATAAAGATAATGTTAGGTCTTAGGGTGTGTCTCTGGAGGAATGAATGGTGGTCTGAAAATGTTATGGAACATAGTTTTGTATAGACAGTTGTGGGACGATAACATCGAGAGTGATTTTACCCCGTTAGAAAATGCCCTGTGGCTTGCCACAGGGTTATTCCTTATTTTACGAACACGGGGTTTAATGCCCCGTGTGAGTTTTCTAACGGGGTTTACAGATTTAAAGAAAAGAAGGCTGGATCATTCAGTCAGGATAGAGGGCAGGGAGTATTTTAAATAAGGAATGCCTTATCAAGGAAAAGATTAAATCACCGTGCCAGTCAAATCTGGCATTCTGGTGTATAAGATCCATAACTCCATTATTCATTGCAATTTTTAAAAACTTGTCAATCTGCTCGTCATTTAGCAGTGAGAAAAACCTGCGAAGCATATAACCGGTTTTTATCTTTTTTGCACATTAATATAGTCCAGAAGATTTATCTCGTCATCATATTCTTGTCGGTCTTCCATATATTCTCCAGACATCTTCACCAACGTTACACGTTATCCGTTATTTGTTGCAGGTTTTGTTTTTAATGAGGCAGATAATTGCTATAACAATATAATAATGCAATTATTTTTTCAATGAGTTTTAGCTTGCATATTCTCTCTTACGATTTTGTAACTTCGCTCAGGCACATCCAATATACTGGCATGATTATAGGATGGGTTGTATGTTGGAACAAAGTCCTTCAAGAGGTTTCTTATCCATGCCCACTGTTTTCTCTGAATGACATTTTCAAACAACATAACCTTTTTCAGGATATGTTCGTCATTGTTGGACATATCTTTTACTATAAAAATTTTCGGATGAACTGTCGGCTCAATGCCTTCTGTATCAGTAAGAAGTTCTTCATAAAGTTTTTCCCCGGGCCTGATACCTGTAAAGACAATTGGAATGTCAATGTCAGGCTCAAGGCCATTAAGGCGAATTAATTCTTTGGCAATGTCCACAATCTTTATCTGCTCCCCCATATCCAGGTGAAATACCTCTCCTCCTTTCCCAATGGCTGCAGCCTGAAGTATTAGAATACACGCCTCAGGAACACTCATAAAATAACGTTTCATCTCTTGGTGAGTCACGGTCACCGGACCACCCCTTCGGATTTGCTCCTCAAATGTCGGAATTACGCTTCCACGACTACCTACAACATTCCCAAACCGAACAGAGATAAATCTGGTTTTTCCAAGAGAATTAAGCTCTCTTACGATTTTTTCTGCAACTTGCTTTGTGGCACCCATGATGTTTGTTGGTTTGACAGCCTTGTCTGTTGAAACCAGTACAAACTTCTTAGTTTCACAGGCAATGGCTGTTTCTGCCATAGTCTTTGTGCCGAAAATATTGACCCTAACAGCCTCCTCAGGATATTTTTCCATCATGGGGACATGTTTGTATGCTGCTGCATGGAATACCACATCTGGAAGAAATTCATTAAAAACAGTCTCTATCTTATGTCTGTCCCGGACATCAGCAACCACAGACACTATTTCAAAGCGGCTATGCTGGCTTAGTTCCAATTCAATATGATGCATCTCGGTCTCATCAATATCAAGGGCAATAATCTTTTTCGGTTCAAATGCCAATATCTGTCGCACCAATTCTGAGCCGATTGATCCTCCAGCGCCGGTAACTAATACAGTTTTCCCCTGGATAAAACTGTTTACAAATTTTTTATCAATGGATACCTGTTCCCTTCCTATGATATCTTCAACCCGAACTTCTTTGATATCAGACAGAGAGATATTCCAACTCACCAGTTCATTGAATCCCGGGATAGTTTTAATCTCTTTTACCGAAGATTCCCTGACATGAGAAAGGATACTACGGATATCACGAGACGAAGCCGAAGGGATAGCAAGGAGAACGAGATCCACCTTTAATTTTTCCACTATGCGTGCAATATTTTCTCTATTCCCCTGGACTTTAACTCCTTGAATATAAACACCTTGTTTCATAACATCATCGTCAATGAAACCAATAGGCACATAAGGACTGTCTTTCTGCCTTCGCATGTCACGAACTATTTGCTCCCCTGCATTGCCTGCACCGATGATGAGAGTCCGTTTTGTATCTGTCTGGTTTATCCCGCTTCGGATTTGTCCGTAAAACCTCTTTGACGACCTGAACATAGCTATAAACATGAGAGCAATACCATAATCAATGAGAGGAATAGAGCGTGGAAACCCTTTAAACAGACTATGTGACCAAAGCATAAAGATAATCCCAAGGAGGAAAAAGAGACTGACTGTATTAGCTTTTAAAATATCAAATAATTCATAAAAACCAACGTAGGACCAGCTCATGTGGTAAAGGCGGAACATAGCAAAGATAATGTATTTTACCGAAAGGAATACCAGCAAATAATTTAAAAATTTGTTTATGTATTGAGGTTCTATATTTCCGTCAAATCTCAGATAAAAGGCAAGATATAATGCTATTGACAGCAAAAGCCCATCACCCAATATAAAAAAGACAGTCCGCCTGAGCTTTGACTTCCTTAGAAGAAATGCTTTGATAATTTTCCCAAAGTCCTGTACTGTCATCTTTTACCTTTAAATGCTAAAGCGTACAAGACTTTAAAGTCATTAACAGGAAAATTATGAGAGATACGCACTGGTGGTATATATTCAGCTACTCCATCTTCAATTTCAGAAGGCAGTGGTATTAGCTTGCCGAAAAAGATTCTTTTTAAAAGTTCCTTACCCTTCATTGTTTGAGGTATGAGATGAAGGGTGACTGCTGTTTTTTTGATGGCTAATATAGATTTATCTTTTATGGAATTAGTTTTTACGGGGCAGTCACCATACATCTCAATATTTATAAAACCATTCTCATTAAGAATTTCATATAACTCCAGAGTAGAAAAATATTTATGACTGTAAGGGCTCGGGTTAAATCCTGCCCAGTCTTTATTCACAGTGCAAATAATAAGTACTCCATTATCTCTTAATACTCTACGAGCCTCAGCAACAAACTTCTCTGGCTCATGAAGATAATAAATAGCCTCGTATAAAATTACTACATCAAAACTTTTATCTTTGAATGACAAATTATGTGCATCTAACAATTTGATTTCGATATTATTATGGCCATTGTAATGTTCAAGTGCGAGCTTTAGATTATTCTCATCTATATCTCCACCTACCACCCACTTTGCAACCTTAGCCAGATACCCAAGCCCTATACCTGAGCCGCATGCTACCTCAAGAACATCCTTGTTGTCACAGAACTCAGAGGCAAAACGATATCGGGTATATAATCTTGTGATTTGTTCTTGCGATGCTCTGGTATCTGGGGTTTCTGTAACCGTTGAATAATCGAATATAACCTGTTTATTTTGCATTATAAAACGCTTTTATGACACTGGAGACATATTCCACATGCTCATTTTTTAGTTCTGGATAGATAGGCAGCATTAGACATTTCCTGAAAAATTCCTCTGTTCTCGGCAGGTATATATTATTAAAACCAAGGGCTTTAAATTGGTGAACACACTTTCCTCCCCATGGGAGCATTACTTCTATTCTATTCTGGTTAAGATATTTTACGAGTTCATCCCTTCTTTCAGCTTCAATCTCATAGTTTTGAAATACATCATAATAATCACCATCCTCATCTGGAGAAGAAGGTAATCGTAATTCATTTAAAAAAGAAAGTTCAGTATGATATATGTGAGCTATTTCTCTTCTTCTCTTAATCCAACTATTCAATTTGTTTAATTTGAAATCAAGAATGGCGGCATGAAGATTATCCATCCGGCAGTTAAGACCCCATAAGTTGACATTATTTTCTTTCCCTCTTCCATGATTTCTTAACAGCCTTATTTTTTCTGCAAATTCTTCATTATCGGTGACAACTGCTCCTGCATCTCCAAATGCACCTAAAAGTTTTGCAGGATAAAAGCTAAAACAACCCGCCAGTCCAAATGTCCCGGCGTATTTCTTTTTATATGTAGCACCGAGAGACTGCGCAGCGTCTTCAATAATTATAAGATTATATTTTTCAGCTATATTTAAGAGCTTGTCCATATTGGAGCAAATCCGTCCGTTAAGATGAACAGGCAGTATTGCCTTTGTCTTAGTGGTTATAGCATTTTCTATAAGCTCGATATTCATATTATGGTCTTCAGCTATGTCAACAAATACTGGCTTAGCTTCAAGAAATTTGATTACTTCAATTGTTGCTACCACAGTATGAGAAACAGAAATTACCTCATCTCCATGACCTACTCCACCTGCAATAAGGGAAAGGAGGATAGCATCAGTACAGTTACTTACTCCTATTGCAAATTTACACTCCATGTACTCTGCCAGATTTTTCTCAAATCTTTTTAAATCTTCACCAAGAATATATGCACCTCTTGAGAGAGTATCTTGTATGACTTCGATATATTCTTTTTCATATTTACTGAACTGGAGAGGATAATCAAAGAATTTAATCTTCCATTTCATAATTATGTGATTTTCATTATCTTCAAAATTTGATTGTATATCGTTTCAGGAGTAAGACCATGTTTTTCTCTCAGATAATCAGCCGTTCCAATATGCTTTCCTGTGCTATCTGAGATTCCAATTCTCTTAAAATGCCCTCTGTAGCTGTTTTCAGCAAGCACCTCTGCAACGGCAGAGCCAAGTCCACCGTGAATATTATGTTCTTCCAGAGACAAAATAATGTCGTGCACTTCAGCAATTTGATTAACAGCGGTTATATCCAATGGCTTGGGGTGTGCATGTTTATTAAGGTAGCACTAATCCCTTTTCTCGTTAACAATCCCAAAAGTTGTTTTCCCGTATATACCATGTTGCCGATTGCAAAGATGGCTAAATCT
>JBFLZU010000029.1:0-13003 GCA_040756155.1 Nitrospirota bacterium
TCCCTGAGGATGTGGTTGCGTTAAGCAATAACTTTGAAGGTGTAGAGGCTTACAGGCTTTTTGGTTATATCCTTGATTCTATCACCAAGGCACCTGGTATTGAAGGATGCGAGGTTTTTATTGAAAGGGTTCCATAGGTGGAATATAGTTTGAGGGAATAAATTGATCCCAGAAGAAACAATGCGTATTCTTATAGATATTGGCATAGTTCTGATAAAGATTGCAATCGTTGTGGCATTCGTCCTGTTTAATGCAGCATATCTCAGTTATTTTGAACGGAAGACAATTGCCCACATGCAGGTAAGGCTCGGACCGATGAGGGTTGGTCCACATGGTATCCTGCAACCTATAGCAGACGGAATAAAGTTATTTTTCAAGGAAGATATTATCCCTTCTAATGCAGATAAACCTGTTTTTTACATCGCTCCCCTCATCACTTTAGCCGCAGCACTGACTTCATTTGCAGTAATCCCTTTCTGGGAGAGTTTCTTTGTTACAAATATTAACATCGGGGTTCTCTATATACTTGCCCTTTCATCCGTCAGTGCCTATGGAATTGTTCTTGGAGGTTGGTCATCAAACTCAAAATATTCCTTTTTAGGGGGTCTTCGCTCATCTGCACAGGTCATAAGCTATGAAATAGCAATGGGGTTTAGCCTTGTAGGTGTTATGATGCTCTCAGGCTCGATGAACCTTATTGATATAGTCAAAGCACAGGAAAACTACCCCTTTATCCTCGTTCAGCCGATTGCATTCATTGTATTTCTTGCATCTGCAGTAGCTGAGACAAACAGAGCTCCATTTGATCTCCCAGAGGCAGAGAGCGAACTTGTAGCAGGCTATTTTGTGGAGTATAGCAGTATGCGGTTTGCATTCTTTTATATGGCTGAATATATCGGTATGCTTCTAATGTCATCAATGGTTACTATATGCTTTCTCGGAGGATGGAATGGCCCGTTTCTCCCCCCTGTGGTCTGGTTCCTGATAAAGGTTTATGGAATCATGTTCTTTTATCTCTGGATCAGGGCGACATTACCGAGATACAGGTATGACCAGCTTATGGGGCTTGGATGGAAGCTCTTTATACCACTCTCAATTGCGAATATACTGTTTACGGCCTTTGTAAAGTTGTTCGTATGAAAACATTTGAGTTTATCAAGAAGGTCTTTTTCATAGAAATAATCAAGGGACTTACGCTTACATTGAGCCGTTTTTTCTCCCGTGCAGTAACGAGGCAGTATCCAAAAGAGAAAAGACCACCATTTTTTGGATTCAGGGGACTGCATGCACTTGTAAGGGACCCTCAGACAGGAAAGGAAAGATGCGTCGGTTGTGGCTTATGTGCAGCTATATGTCCTTCCAAGTGTATATATGTCTATACAAGTGAAGGAGAAGACCACCAGAAAGTAGTTGATAGATATGAGATTGAGCTTCTCAGGTGTGTTTATTGCGCCTTCTGTGTTGAGGCATGTCCATTCAGGGCAATTGTGCTTACAGAACATTACGAGTATTCTGATTATTCGAGGGAAGCGCTTTATTTTACTAAAGAGAGGTTATTGAGTAACTGGGATAGATTTATGTCAGGGGAAAAGGGAGAGGAATATTTCAAAAAGTTCTGGCGTCCAAAGACAGAAGACTACACAGGAGACAGAAGACAGATAACAGATGACAGAAAACAGAGGTGAGGGATGATGTCACAGATTATTTTTCTTTATCTTGCAGGGGTTATAATAGTAAGTAGTATACTGGTAATAACAAGAAGAAATCCTGTGCACAGTATTCTCTGGATGCTGCTATTGTTTCTTCATATAGCTGCTATGTATATTTTCCTTAACGCAGAGTTTCTTGCAGTCATCCAGATAATAATTTATGCAGGGGCAATACTCGTGCTTTTCCTCTTTATTGTGATGCTCTTAAACCTTAAAAGGGAAGAGAGGGAAAGGAAGGCACATAGCATCTGGCCTGCTGCCATCATCCTTGGTCTTGCGATTGCTGCCCAGTTTATCACAATTATGTCAACCATTGTTTTTTCTGCACCACAGGACAGATACAGCACATCATTTATACAGAAAGAGGGGGCTTCGCAGGTATTAGGGAGTTTACTTTATACAGAATTTCTTTTTCCTTTTGAGGTTGCATCACTCATATTACTTGTAGGTATGATTGGCGCGATTGTAATAGCTAAGAAGCGTATGGGATAAGAAAATGATTCCATTGTCATGGTATGTAATTCTCAGTGCAATACTCTTCTCTATGGGGGTTATCGGCGTGCTTGTGCGGAGAAATATTATTATTATTCTGCTTTCAATAGAACTTATATTAAATGCGGTCAATATCAATCTTGTAGCGTTTTCTTATTATCTTCAATCTCTGAGGGGACAGATGCTTGTTATCTTCATAATCACAGTTGCTGCAGCAGAGGTGGCTATAGGTCTGGCACTTATAATTGCATTGTTCAGGAATAAACCTACGGTAAATATTGATGAAATAAATATTATGAAAGGATGACATTTAAATTAAAAATGCAAAATTTAAAATTAAAAATTAATGAATTCCATAATTTTAAATTTTTAATTTTAAATTTTGAGTTCTCACGGAGTGAGAGATGAATAGTTATCTTTTAATTCCATTTTTACCACTTGCCGCATTTGTAATAAATATTTTATTCGGAAGGAAGTATATAAAGAATCAGGCACACTGGCCATCTTGCCTCGCAGTAATAGGCTCATTTGTAATATCTATGATTACCCTCTTTGATGTTATCGGTGGCAGGGTAATCAACGAGGATTTATACACATGGGTAGTCTCTGACAAGTTTAAGGTCTCTGTAGGTTTCCTCATTGACCAGCTCACAGCAGTAATGCTCATAGTTGTCACAGGTGTAGGCTCACTTATTCATATCTATTCTATCGGCTATATGCATGGAGATAAAGGCTATTACAGATTCTTCGCATATATGAGTCTCTTCACATTCTCTATGCTCATGCTCGTTATGGCAAATAACTTCCTTCTACTCTATTTTGGTTGGGAGGCAGTTGGTCTCTGTTCGTATTTTTTGATAGGATTCTGGTTTGAGAAGAAGTCAGCATCCGATGCAGGCAAAAAGGCATTTATTACATGTAGATTTGGAGACTTTGGGTTTGCCCTCGGTGTGATAATGATATTCCTCGCCTTTGGAACACTTCACTATGCACCTGTATTCGATCAGGTAAAAGGTTTTGTTGGCCAGACAGTAAATTTCCTCGGATTAGAGGTTGATTTAATCACACTCATAGCACTCCTACTTTTTGCTGGTGCTGTTGGTAAATCAGCCCAGATACCCCTTCATGTATGGCTACCAGATGCAATGGAAGGACCTACACCTGTGAGTGCCCTGATCCATGCTGCAACAATGGTCACAGCAGGTGTATTCATGGTAGCAAGACTTAACCCAATATTCAATCTATCAGAAGTCGCAATGTATACAGTTGCCATTACTGGGGCAGTTACATCCTTATTTGCAGCTACAATCGCCATTGTCCAGAATGATATAAAAAGGATAATCGCTTACTCAACTATAAGCCACTTAGGACTCATGTTTCTTGCATGCGGTGTTGGTGCATACAGTGCAGGGGTTTTTCACCTTTATACCCATGCCTTTTTCAAGGCACTACTCTTCCTCTGTGCAGGCAGTGTAATACATGCTGTCCACCATAATGACATCCAGAGGATGGGTGGGCTCAGAAAATATATGCCGATTACATATATTACAATGTTTATTGCGGCATTAAGCGCAGCAGGAGTCCCAGGGCTTGCAGGGTTTTTCAGCAAGGACGAGATAATGTGGCTTGCCTATGCGTCAGACAACCCTGTAGGAAAGTTTGTATGGGTTCTGGGGACTGCTGTTGCATTCCTCACACCCTTTTATTCGTTCAGGCTCATATTCCTTACATTCCATGGAAGATTCCGTGGAACACATGATGAGGAGCATCACCTCCATGAGTCACCAAAGGTTATGACTATACCGCTTATGTTACTTGCAGCTGGTGCTGTTACTGCAGGATGGATTGGGATTCCCCCTCTGTTTGGAGGAGGTGCACATTTTGCTGAATTTGTAAAACCTGTGCTTGGACATCTTGAAACACATGGTACACATGCTGAAGAATGGGGGGTGATGGGTCTTTCAACAACTATAGCTCTTTCGGGAATTATCGTTGCTGCAATAATGTATCTCGTAAAGACATATATGCCTATTAGACTTGCAGAGAGATTTAGAGGCATTTACAGGACACTCTTTAACAAATATTATGTGGATGAATTGTATAACTTCATAATAGTGAGACCTACACTCTGGATTGCCAGTACAATAATCGAGGGTTTCACGGACGCAAAGATAATAGAGGGCGCCGTCAATGGTATCCCGAGGTCAATAGGGATATTCGGCGAAAAATTGAGGAAGATACAAACAGGTTTTGTTCATCACTATGCAATTATAATGGCTGTGGGAGTCTTCCTTATAGTGGCATTAGTGCTGTTCTTATAGACAGAAAAAGGAATTTATGGAACAGGTAATAATGAATAATTTAGATTATCCGATTCTTAGCACTATTGTATTTCTGCCTGTTTTTGGTACCCTGCTGCTTCTTATCATCAGATCAAAAGAGTCACTTGTAAAATGGACCGCCCTCGCCGTAAGCATCGCCACCTTTATCCTCTCAATACCCTTATTTACAAACTTTGACAAGTCAACACATAAGATGCAGTTTGTCGAGAGGCATGACTGGATTCCTGCCTGGAACATAAAATATTTTTTAGGTGTTGATGGTATTAGCATTCTTCTCGTTCTTCTTACTACCCTCTCAGCAATTCTCTGCATTCTTATCTCATGGCATTCTATAAAGGTAAAGGTGAAGGAGTTCTATATAGCTATCCTCCTTACAGAAGGAGCAATCGCAGGGGTTTTCTGTTCTTTAGATTTCTTCCTTTTCTATATCTTCTGGGAGGCGATGCTCATACCAATGTATCTCATTATAGGGGTCTGGGGAGGGCCAAACAGGATTTATGCGACAATAAAGTTCATCCTCTATACACTGGTTGGCAGCGTCTTGATGCTTGTTGGGATAATCTTTCTCTACTTCTATGCAGGTAGGACATTTGATATCCTTGAATTAATGACAAAGCCTTACCCTTACACAGTACAGTTATGGCTTTTCTGGGCATTCTTTGCCGCCTTTGCAGTAAAGGTCCCGATGTTCCCCGTGCATACATGGCTTCCCGATGCCCATACAGAGGCGCCGACAGCGGGTAGCGTTATTCTTGCAGCCATACTCATCAAGATGGGCGCATACGGTTTTCTGAGATTCTCGCTCCCTTTCTTCCCCGATGCCTCAAAGGCTATGACCCCTTTTATGTTGACCCTTTCAGTTATAGCCATCATATATGCAGGAATTGTATGCCTTGCCCAGACAGATTTAAAAAGGCTTATTGCGTATAGTTCTGTGAGCCATATGGGTTTCGTTACGCTTGGGATATTCACCCTTAACAGTCAGGGAATCGAGGGTGGTATTTTACAGATGATCAACCACGGCATTGTAACAGGTGCACTCTTCCTGTGTGTGGGGATAATCTATGACAGGACACATTCGAGGTTGATTGTAGACCATGGCGGGCTTTCAACACCAATGCCTGTGTATGCTGCATTTTTTATGATTTTTACTCTTTCATCAATAGGGCTTCCAGGGACAAATGGATTTATAGGTGAATTCCTCATAATCCTCGGTGGGCTCGCTGCAAATAAATGGGCGGGTGTTCTTGCAGCAACAGGGGTAATCATAGGTGCTGGCTATATGCTATGGCTTTATCAGAGATTGTTCTTTATGAGGGTGCATGAAAAGGTTGTTGGTCTGCCTGATATGGATATAAGAGAGATAATAACGCTTGCCCCTCTGGTTATCCTCGTATTCTGGATAGGTGTCTATCCAAATGCCCTTTTGAGCTTTATGCACAGTTCTGTCCAGCATCTGA
This sequence comes from Nitrospirota bacterium, assembly GCA_040756155.1. Lineage (NCBI taxonomy): Bacteria > Pseudomonadati > Nitrospirota > Nitrospirota bacterium. Next base: position 6,004 of record JBFLZU010000029.1, read on the forward strand.
TAGAACAGGTCAACTCAAAAGGTGTTGAGGGGGTTCAAATAGTTAAGACCATCAATGAGGTGCTGAGGTGATGATTTCTTTGCCTATACCTATAATCTCTGCGATATATCCTGAAGTAGTTCTGACAATCTTTGCCCTGTTAGTGATAGTCTCCGATCTATTTCTTGGAAAGGAGAGGAAGGATATACTCGCATATCTCAGTATTGCAGGACTGGTTATCGCTACCATCCTCACAGTGAGAGGCATTGGTGGAGGCACAATAAATACATTCTCAGGCATGTTTGTCCTCGATGATTTTTCCGCCTTCTTCAAGATTATCTTTTATGTGACCTCAGCGCTTTCGATACTTATCTCAATACGTTATCTAAAGATAGAGGAGATCAATAAAGGTGAATACTATGCGATGATACTTCTCAGCACAGTTGGAATGATGATAATGGCATCTGGTTCTGACCTGATAAGTATCTACTTAGGGCTCGAACTCATGGCGCTCTCTGTCTATATCCTTGCTGGCTTTATGAGGAAGAGCATAAGATCCAATGAGGCTGCGCTCAAATATTTTGTGCTCGGCTGTTTCTCATCAGGTATATTTCTTTATGGTGTCTCTCTTCTTTACGGGATTACAGGCACCACTAATATCAAAGAGATTGCAACCATTATCACCATCAATAACCTCTCTACAAACCCTGCCCTTTTCCTTGCAGTAATACTCGTTGGAGTAGGATTCTGCTTTAAGATTGCTGCAGTTCCATTCCACATGTGGGTCCCTGATGTCTATGAAGGTGCGCCTACCTCTATCACTGCATTCATGTCTGTTGGTCCAAAGGCTGCCGCATTTGTAGCACTCATCAGGGTCTTGATACAGGGACTCAATTCTATAACTGCTGATTGGAGCCTTATGCTCTCTGTAATCTCCATCCTTACAATGGCAGTAGGTAATATACTCGCAATTGTCCAGAGCAATATCAAAAGAATGCTTGCATACTCAAGTATCGCACATGCAGGTTATGCACTTATAGGAGTTGTAGCTGGTGGTCAGATAGGTGTATCTGCAGTAGCAATGTATCTGGCGATATATATATTCATGAATATCGGGGCATTTGCTATCGTAATTATGCTGAGAAATGGTGTTATGCTCGGAGAAGAGATAAATGATTTCACGGGTCTAGCGAAGAAAAACCGACTGGCAGCACTCTTCATGCTGATCTTTATGTTCTCTCTTACAGGACTTCCTCCTACTGCGGGTTTCATTGGAAAATTCTATGTATTTATGGCTGCTATAAAAGCAGGGTACCTCTGGCTCGTTGTTGCAGGTGTTATATTCAGCGCCATATCAGCCTACTTTTATCTGCGAGTAGTGATGGTCATGTATATGAAGGAGCCTCAAGCTGAGTTTAACCTTGCCGCATCTCCAGCACTCAATGTAGCCCTGCTTATCTCTGTAGCCGCAGTTATTGCGTTTGGTATCTTCCCATTTTCTCTCATAGAATTAGCATGGACATCTGTTAGCGTGTTGTTTTAATAATATTGACATCAATCATCTCAATCATGTATAAAATAAATAAAGCGGGCGGATAGCTCAGCGGGGAGAGCGCTGCCCTTACAAGGCAGAGGTCACAGGTTCGAACCCTGTTCCGCCTACCATTACCCTCTCTACTTTCATGCCACTTACCCAAACCCACCAAATCTCTTGACATAAATGATAAAATAAATTATCATTACTTTAATCATGGGTGTTTTTTATAAACCAGCATTCAGGAAGTTTGTAAAAAAGCAAACCAGGGCTTTTCAACTTGTTATAGAAGATGAGATAGAAAAAATTAATAGTAATCCTGATATTGGAGAGACAAAGAGAGGTGATTTATCAGGCTTCAAAGTTCATAAGTTTGTTTTTAACAAACAGGAATACCTCATTGCTTACAAGCTACAAAATAATATCAGAGTGGTTTACAAGATAGGAACTCATGAGAATTTTTATCGTGAGCTTAAACACTATATAAGGGAGGTTGAATAACAATGATAACTGCAGAGAAGGTTTATAAAGAAATATTAGAGATGCCGGTTAAAGAGAGAGAAAAGCTCTTTACTGTTATAGCCAAGCGAGGCTTTGAAAAAGACCTTTATACCAACGATGAAGTATTCGATGATATAAGGCGGTCTCCATTTACCATTAAAGAGGCAGCAGAGTATCTTGAAGTAGCAGAAATAACGGTGAGGAGATTAGTAAAAGAGGGCAATTTAGCAGCAAGAAGACTTGGGAAGAATATTGTTTTTGATGCTGATGATCTTAAGGCATTTAAGAGACAGAGAAAATATGTCAGGCATCCTGCCTGACATAAAGGGACATTTCGATACTCTTCCAGAAGTGCCGGTGATACAGGTCAAAATTGGGGTCAAGTTTTGAAATATCAGTTGATTTCCCCTTTATTCTTATGTATTAAAACAAAAGTCTGGACTGTGTCATTTTTTACTTTGCTACACGCAATTCTTCCTCTACTTTTTCTGTTAACAACATCTTTAACAGAGACTGATAAGGAATATCCCGCTTATTTGCTAAAAGTTTAAGATGGTCAATAAGTGATTCGGGTAGCCTAACAGAGATGCTCCTAGTAGATGGCTTCAGGTTTGTGAATAACACCCTTTTTGCCTTTGAATAATCTACATATTCTGTCGAATCATGGGTTGACCAGAATTCAAACTCCTCTTTCTCACTCTTGAATCTTGGCACCTTTTTCAATTTGCTCATAGTAAATTCTCCTCTCTTTTCTATTCATATCCCTTGCTGATATAACCCTTATTTTGTTACCTCTTATAGTGAAAACTACGTGTAAAAAATCACCCATTAAATTTGTTAAAACAATCTTATTGAGCCAATCCAGGGAAATCCTTGACTTTCGGTATATGTTCGGCAATATGATCTTTAATATCTCTTTTCCATCTCGGTGGTAGGGTTCCCAGATACGATATAGCTTTTTTTGCTAAATCTGGTTTTTTAAATACCTCTCTTAATATTGCAATCGCCTGTAGTATATCTTTTTCTTTTTTGTATTTTGTCTCTCTTTTCTTCGAGATCAAGATCTTATGATATGCGAATACCCATGGGCTTGGCACCAGATAAGTATATCCTTCCCTTCCTATCTCAATCTGCTGGTCAAACAACATCTGGAGATACCTTAAAGGAGTAGCCTTTATTTTTAGAGGCTTAATGTATATAGCCTTATCCGTTCCTTTGCCTTTTTCTGGCGTTAAAAACTCAACTTTAAAAATACCATTTGTAAAATAGGTAGATCCATCGGGATTAAATCCTATAGAAAAGCCAAGGTCTTTAAGAAGTGATTCGATATCTACTTCTTTGCCCCTGTAAGGCACATTTATAAGGAAGTCTATGTCTTGTGTCTTAATAGTAGGCAAATTAAGTCCCAAATTCTCTTTCAGGACAGGCAGACAGTATGAACCAATAAGAATAACCTTAATACCACTCTGAGAGAAAAGTTTTATTATTTCTTCAATGGTAATCCTTTGAGTGTCAATGGCTTTAGAAATAACAGCTATGTTGTCTAATATGTCCATTCTCTGCCGCTCTAATAATTTTCTTCTGTTAATACCTTCTAGTAGGTCAGTCGGAGTCACTGTGCCTAAAGAAACAGACTTTACCTTTTTCTTTTCTCTCCATTGATGATAATAGTAAGTGGATTTACCAATTTTTTTTGCAGAGATGCTACCCATTGGCAGTTTCCTGATTTCTTCATTTATACGCACGAGTTCCCTGATAAAAAAGATATAGTTTTCCTCTAATGTTTTTCTAATAACATTCATGTTTAACTACATTTTAACTACATATTTTTTATTTTGTCAATAGTGTAGTTAACATACCATGACTGATTAAAACCTTGTCATACATTTCCTCTTTTTGCTATCATATATTTTAATAACAATGGAATATCCAGACACGCAACTTATTATTCAATTTCCACTAAATCCTGAGTTTTCGCTGGAGAACTTTATAGTATGTCCTGAGAATGAGGTTGCATACAGGGCAGTGGTAGAAATGGTTCAGGATAATCACCTGCCGTTCAACCCTTTGTTTATATATGGTGAATCTGGCTCAGGGAAGACTCACCTACTAACAGCAGCCAGTAAAATATTGGATGTCACTGAGATAATTAATCTGAAAGGGGAGGTAGAGGCAGGGCTGTCTTCATTCATCCAGAAAGCCCTCCTGATAGACAATATTCACCTCATATCTCCTGAAGTAAGTAAAGAGGTCTTCAGGCTTTTTAACAAATTTTACATAGAAGGTAAAAAGATTATCATAACCAGTCTCCTACCACCCAATCAGAGAAGTAATGTAGATGAACATCTTGGCTCTCGATTATCTTCTGGTATGGTGGTCAGGTTAAGCCTTTTAAATGATGAGACAAGACTGAAGATTATGAAAAAAATTGCAAAAGATAGTGGGTTTGATCTTACGGAAGAGGTAGCGAGTTATATCCTTACGCATGTGAGAAGGGATATAGGTTCACTACAGGATGCATTGAAAAGGGCAATAGAATATTCCCTTATGACAAAGCAGAGATTGACAGTTCCTCTTGTGAGAAAAGTGATTCATGCAGGGGATACTTAAAATAACATTGAGATTTTATAAGCAGAACTGGCTTATCGCTGGGAGAGGTATAATATGGAAGGAAAAGTCATTGCTGTAAACATCAGTGAAGAGAAGGGTGAGAGGAAAAGGGGTGTTGACAGGGTCTTTATCAGGGAAAATTATGGAATAGAGGGTGACGCTCATGCATCGGAAAAATGGCACAGACAGGTGAGTCTCCTTGCTATCGAGAGTGTGAATAAGATGAAAGAACTGGGGCTTGATGTCGGTCCAGGGGATTTTGCAGAAAATATTACGACAGAGGGATTAGAATTATACTCTCTTCCAGTGGGCACCAGAATGATAATCGGCGAGGTAGAAGCAGAGGTAAGTCAGATAGGCAAGGTGTGTCATGACCGATGTGCTGTATATTATCAGGCAGGAGATTGCGTTATGCCTAAGGAAGGGGTATTTGTGAGAATTATTAAAGGTGGATGGGTGAAGCCGGGAGACATAATCAAAGTGAGAAGTGAGAAGTGAAGAGTGAAAGGATTGAAAAGATTAGGGTTGCTATTCTTACCATGAGTGATAAGGGGTCGAGGGGTGAAAGGGAGGACCTCAGTGGAGATATTATTAAAGAGATGGTCAATGGCATTTCTGGCGAAGTTGTCTTCTATGAGATTATCCCTGATGAAAAAGAGCTGATAAAAGAAAGACTGATAAGAATTTCTGATACTGATATAGCTGACCTCATACTGACTACAGGAGGAACAGGACTTTCTCCGAGAGATGTTACCCCTGATGCAACAATGGAGGTTATAGATAGAGAAATAGTAGGAATGGCTGAGGCAATGAGGATGAAAGGACTAAAGAAGACTCCAAGGGCAATACTTTCGAGGGCTGTTGCCGGCGTAAGAAAAAGGTGTCTGATTATAAATCTACCCGGAAGCCCTAAGGGAGTGAGAGAGAACCTATCGGTAATCCTACCTGTCATCATCCATGCTGTTGAGAAGATAAAAGGTGATACGACTGAGTGTGGTTCCTAATACCTTATCTGTGCCTTATTCTGATCGGCAACAACAATCAGGGTGTATCTATCAGGTTTTATGTATTTTTTCACAACCCTGAGAATATCCTCCTTTGTTACTGCATTTATCAGGTCTTTATATCTGTCAGGAAAGTCAAGCCCGAGATTGAAGAATTCAATCTGTACCATCAGTGAGGCAACTTTGCTATTTGTATCCATCCTGAGGGGAAAACTTCCGGTAAGGTAACCTTTAGCTATCTCTATTTCTTCATCTGTTACAGGCTCTGTCTTTATCCTGTTGAGTTCTTTTATGACCTCTTCAATGGCAAGGTTTGCACTCTCATTCTTTGTCTGAAGACCTATCCTGAACTCACCAATCTCCTTTGTTGATGCAAAATAGCTGTGGACATCATATGCTAACCCAAGTTTATCCCTTATGTTCCCCATCAATCTTGATGAAAATCCGCCTCCTCCAAGAATATAATTTGCTACCGAGAGGGCATAGTAATCAGGATTGTCTCTGCTTATCCCTGTATGTCCGATTATAATAGTCGCCTGTGTAAGGTCTCTGTGTATCTTGAGCACATTTGGCTTACTAACTTCAGGTGGCTCTGGATTCAGGACAGGTGTGATCTTCCCTTTCTTCCATCTCCCAAAATATCTGTTTACAATCTCAATAGCCTCTTTCTCTGTAATATCTCCTGCAATAGCAATTATAGAGTTGTTCGGTAAATAATACCTTGAATGAAAACTGATAATGTCTTCACGGGTCATTCTATCCATGGTTTCTTCTGTCCCTGACACATCTCTTCCATAAGGATGCCTGCCAAAGACTACCCTGTCAAACTCTTTTGATGCAATCCAATCAGGCTCTTCTTTTCTTTTCTTCAATGCACCCTTTATGAGATCTTTCTTGCGTTGTATCTCTTCATCCCTGAAGGAGGGGTTAAGAAGTATATCTGAGAGGATATCAAAACCGAGCTCAATATCCTTCTTGAGAATTGAGAGAGTAGCTGATGCATAATCGTATGTTGCTCCTGTATCCACAGAACCACCTACGAACTCTATCTCTTCACTTATCTGTGTTGCAGTTCTCTTTTCTGTCCCCTCTGTCAGCAACTCTGAAGTCAAGGATGCAAGACCTGCTTTTTCCTCCGGTTCGAGAATCGAACCCGCCTTTATAATCATATTCACACTTACAATCGGGAGATGGTGTCTTTCAGATATTAACAAGACCATCCCATTATCGAGAACTATCCTTTTGCCAATCGGCTTCCCTGCATTAGCGATATCAGACAGCAACAGGACAAGACCAGCAACGAAGAAAATTACAAACCTTAACCCTCGAACCTTCAACCTTAACCTCTTAATCCTTAATCCTAAGTTTTTAC